>JACSRG010000507.1 GCA_014879865.1 Anaerolinea sp. | reverse complement strand
TTCATGTTCCAGTATGCCCACGCCAGTTCGACGGTGATGTGCGGCAGGTTCGGCGCGAGTTCAAACGCCTGCTGCATATCCTCCAAGTAGTCGTCGAGCAGGAAATTCACCTCGAAGTTATACAAGCCGCGCACGTAATAGACTTCGGGATTTTCGGGATCGGCGTCCAGCGCCCGGTTGATTGCTTGCTCGGCTTGAGCGGGCTGTCCGGCGCGGAAATACGCCAAGCCCATGTAGGCGAGCGCGCTGGAATTGGTCGGGTCGAGCGATAGGGCTTGCAGCCCGCTGGCAATCGCCTCGGCATAGCGGTCATTGCGCGCCAGTGCAAAGGCACGGATCGCCCACGCATCCGACGAAAACGGATTCGCCGTGACTGCGTCCTCGGCGGCGGTGAGTGCGTCGCCGACGCGTCCTTCAATCAGCAAGCCGTAGGCATAGCGGTGATGCACGCGCACATCGTTCGGCGCACCTTCGACGGCGACTTGGTATTCGTCGAGCGCGGCTTCGACCGCCCCCTGCGACCATAAGCCGTCGGCGCGGGCGATGCGCTGCGTCGGGTCGGTCGTGGGGAGCGGGGTCGGCGCGGTGATCGTGGCTACGCCGCTCTGCGCGTCCTCGAGCCGCTCGGCAATGAAGTCGCGCACGGGCGGACCGAGCGCCTCACGCTGTTCATAGATGTAGTAGCCCGCCAGCGCGATCACCGGGGTGATGAGCCACAGCCAGATCCAGCGCCGCGAGTTGATCAAGTGCCGCCGCTGCCCGCGTCCGGGTTGATAGCGTTTGGGAGTACTTAAGCGCATCGATCAACCTCCAATCGGCGTCGGCGGGATCGCCGTCGGCGTGGGCGCTTGCGGCAGCGCGCGTCCGGCGTAGCCTTCGCAGTTTTCCGTGATCAAGCGCAAGCCCGCCAAGCTGTTGATGACGGCGGGGTTTTGATCATCGGGCACAAGGGAAATCGCCCGCGCCCGCAGCAGGGAATCGCTCAAGATTTCCCATGCTTCCGGGCAGTGTCCCAGATAATAATGTGACAGCCCGCGCAGATAGTAGCACTCGATCTCTTCCGAGCCGAGCGCCACGCACTCGTCGAACGAGTCAATCGCGCCTTCGTAGTTACGCTGCGGGTACTGCGTTTGACCGAGCGCGCGCCACGCCTGCGGATACTGCGGGTTGATTCCGAGCGCATCCTCACAGTAGCCCTGTGCGCGGCGATGTTCCCCGATCTGCGTGTAAACTTCGCACAGTCGCAGATAGGCTTTGGCGTTTTCAGGTTGGAACGACAGCACCTGTTCATAGGTGGCAATCGCCAGCGCAAAATAATCCAGCCCGCCGTTCGGGTCTTGCTGCGCCAGCGTTCGGTACATGCTGGCGAGTTCAAAATAAGGCGACGCGAGGTTCGGGTTGAGCGCGACCGCCTGCTCCAACTGATCGAGCGCTTCCTCGTAGCGTGCTACCCAGATCAACGCCAGCGCATACACACGCCGCGCTGACGGATCGAGCGGGTCGAGCCGGATGGCTTCTTCCGCCGAATCGATGGCGACATCGTAGCGGTCGATCTGGCGGTAAGCGCTGCTCAACGCGACGTAGAGCGGCGCGAAACTCCGGTCATGCTGCAAGCCCGCCTGCGCAATCGGCACGGCGTTCGCCGGATCACCGGAGAGATCGGTTGCCCGCGCTTTGATGACATACCCGCGCGGATCACTCGAATTGGCATTGATCGCCTGATCGCCGATGGCAATCGCTTCCTCGTAGTACGACGGCTGATCGACGCCCAGTTCGAGCAGCACACGCCCGTATTCGTACAGATAGTCGATGTTACGCGGCTGCTGCATCACCGCGCGCCGGAAGTAGTCGCGCGCGCCCTGTAGATCGCCCGCCATAAACCGATCCATGCCCTGTGTCGCCAGTTCGCTGGCAAAGGGAGTCGGCGGGGGCGCTTGCCCGACCATTTCGAGCGCCATCAACTGCAAGCGCGAAAATTGACTGTCCACGAAGAACAGAAATGCGCCGATGAAGACGAAAAACAGCAGAATCCAGCGCCAAGTACCGCGTCGGCGACGGTGGTCGCGGAACAGCGGCTTGGAATAGTCGCGTTTGATCTGCATTTCATAACAACCTTGAACTAGCCTGACAGTCTTTGTGTCATCATACACCGTACGGCATTATAATCCGTAATATAGGGTTGTTCCAGTTGCCGGATGTGTTTACATGAGTGTGGAATTAAGCTGGACGACGATCAATACGATCCTCGCTTCGCTGTGCGCCGTCACGACGTTCGGGCTAGGTGTGTATGCGTGGAGCCGTACAGATGTCAAAGGCGGGCGCATTTTCAGTGTGATGCTTGTCTTTGAAGCAATCCGCTTAGCGGGCTATGCCATCGAGATCGCCAGCGTCAACGACGCCATGATCGTGACGGCTTCGAAAATCCAGTATGTCGGTCTGTTCGTCGTCGCCATCTGGTTTATGTTTACGCTGAGCATCGCCGGGCACGAAAATTGGTTCTCGTGGCGGGGTTTGCTTGCTCTCCTCACAATCCCGGTGGTGGTCTTCGCGCTGGCACTTACCAACGAACTGCACAATCTCATCTGGATCAACCCGCGCGCCATCCCCGGTGACCCGTATACCCAGTTCACCGCGACCTATGGCAGCTTCTTCTTCGTCTATTTCCTGTACACGGTTGTCTTGCTGTTCGCCGGGATCGTCATTTTACTGAATTCGACGATTCACCGCTGGGCGCTTTTTCGCACACAGATCATCCTATGGCTTGCCGGGACGCTGATCCCCGCCTTCGGTCATTACTCGATGGTCTTTGGCTGGCGCGTGTTTCAGATGATTCATCCGATCCCACTGACCTACACCGTCGGGGCGTTCTTGCTGTCATTCGCCGTCTTCCGCCTGCGCCTGATCGACGTCATGCCCGTGCCGTATCAGGCGATCTTCGACAACGTGCCCAACGAAATCATCGTCTTCGATAAGCGGCGGCGGGTCGTAGCCTATAATCCGGCGGCGCAGAAATTCGCGGCAGATCAGCGCTTGAACCTGATCGGCAAGCCGATTGAACAGTCATTCCCGAAGCTCTCCAGTGTCCTCAACATGAACAACCCGGCGGCGGAAATCCATGTCGATCAGCAGGATTTCAAGGTGCGCGTCGCGCCGTCGGTGGATCGCAGCGGCAGGGTGCGCGGGCACATCCTGATCTTGACCGACATCACGGCGATGAAACAGGCGGAACGCGAACAAAGCGCGCTGCTCGACCGAATCAGCCGTCTCGAACAGTTGAAAGGCGACATGATCCGCATCGGCGCGCATGACCTGAAAGACCCGCTGACGTCGATTGTCGGCTATCTGGAATTGATCAAATCCGAGCCGGACAACCAGACGGTGAAGGAGATTCAACCCTATTTGGACGTGATCCACCGCGCCGCCGAGTCCATTCGCCGGATCGTGAACGACATCCTTTCGCTGGATCGCATCGAGCGGATGGCGGATGAGCAGACGCTCGAATACTTCGACATCGCCGAAACGGTCAAGACAGCCTTCAACGAAGCGAGTGTCCGCGCCGCGAACAAAGAACAGGTCTACATCCTGAATATCTCCGGCGAGAACTTCACGCTGTGCGGCGATGAAGTGCAAATCCGCGAGGCGATCAGCAACCTGATCAGCAACGCAATCAAGTACACCCCATCGACCGGGCGCATCATGGCGAAGTTGTACCACGAGGAGAGCGGCATCATCTTCGAGGTGATGGACAGCGGTTTCGGCATCCCTGAAACCATGCAGGCGAAATTGTTCCAACCGTTCTACCGCGCCAAGACAAGCGAGACGCGAGGCACAGAGGGGACAGGCTTGGGCTTGTACCTCGTCAAGGGCATTGTCGAACGGCACAACGGCACGATGATCGTGCGCAGTTCGTACGGTAAAGGCAGCACATTCGGGTTCAAGCTGCCTGCGGGCAATCCACCGATCCGTCTGGCGAACGAATCAGCGCCCACATAGCCCCCTCCCCGCTTGCGGTGTTTGCGAAGCAAACCGAGAGGGGTTGGGGGTGAGGGGTAATCACGGTCGCGTCTCCTCTTCCGTACGTGACTGCGGCGGCGCATAAACCGTCACCGTGAAGGGGATCGGTTCGCTCGTCGTCACCGTCCCGTCTGCCAACGTCGCACGGGCGATCAGTTCCCAATCCCCCTGTGCCAGCGTCCACCACTGCGCCCATGGCGCGGCGGAAACCGTGCCGATGTCTACCCCGTTGAGCACATACGTCACCGACTGCGTTCCCGGCGGCGCGGCGACCGTCAGGCGCAAGCGCTGCGACTCAAGCGGGATCAGCGGGCTGATCTGGAAGATGGTATACGGGTCAGGTTCGAGCAAACGCAGCCCTTCATCGCGGTCGGTGATCTGAATCGCCGCTCCACTCGGCGGCGGGGTAATCCCGTTGCGCAGCCCCCAATCGCGCGCCTCCTGCGGCAGCACCAGATACACCCGCTCGACGCGATCTGCTTCCGGCGTCGTGTCGTCCGCCAGCAGCCCAGTCCGCCGATCCAGCGTGAACGTCTGGTAAAACGTGTCGAAATCGGTCGGCTCTGTGCCGGGGATGAACCACTCCATCCGGCGGCGCGGGCATTCCGGCGTCGCCAGCAGCCCGCTGATCGCGCACACTTCGAGGCGCAGCAGCCCGTCCGGGCGCGCAAATGTCAATTCCGGCTGACCGAGCAGCGCCTCGCGGATGAACGTGTTCCAGATCGGCGCTGCGCCGCTCACGCCGGTCACATCGAGCATCGGCGTGTTATCCGCATTGCCCACCCACACCCCGACGACGAGATTCGGCGTGTAGCCAACAATCCAGTTGTCGCGGTAATCGGTCGTCGTGCCGGTCTTTGCCGCCGCTGGACGCCCGATATTGAGCGCGCTGTTCTGCCCGAAGCCCTGAATCCGCGCATCATCGTCGCTCAAGATGTCGTTGATCAGGAAGGAGACGCGCTCGTCCAGCACTCGCGTCGTGAGCGGGCGCTGACCCCACTCGTACAGCACGCGCCCACCGCGATCCGTCACCTTGAGGATGAAGACCGGGTCGATGTGGTAGCCGCCATTCGGGAAAATGCTGTACGCCTGCGCCAGATCGAGCAGGCGGATTTCGCCGCCGCCGAGCGTCACCGACAGATCGACCTCGGTATTCCCCGTCAACGTGGTCAAGCCCGCGTTCGCCGCCAGATCGACCATCGTCCCGATCCCGATGTGATCGAGCGCGATCACCGCCGGGATATTCATCGACGACGCCAGCGCGTCGCGCAGCAGCACCGGACCATGCTCGACCAAGCCGAAATTAGCGGGCGTGTAGCTTTCTAAGCGGCGGGTGATGAACGGCGTTTCTACGTCGAGGAGCATAGTTGCGGCGGTGAAAGCGTCGGGGCGGTCGGGATTCATCGCGGCGGCATAGGTGAACGGCTTGAGCGTGCTCCCCGGTTGGCGCAGGGCTAACGCGGCATTGACCGCGCCGTCGATCTCTTCGTTGAAGTAATCCGGACTGCCGAGCATGGTCAGCACTTGCCCGGTGTACGGGTCGATGGCGACCAGCGCGGCGTTATTGGCGTTCGCCGGGACGCGACCATTCCCCCCGGCATTGAGTCCGTCAAGCTGCCGCTGCACGATCCGCTGAGCGGCATTCTGCCAATCGAGATCGACGGTGGTGATCACGTCCAAGCCATCGCGGTAGAGCGCGTCGGGGTAGTTACGCTCCAACTGCTTGATCACCGCCATGACGAAATGCGGCGCTTCAATCGGGAACGGGCTGGCGGCGAACTGCAAGGTTTCATTCTTGGCGACCTCGGCGGCGGGCTGCGTCAAATAACCCGCCTGCACCATCAAGTCGAGGACGACCGCCTGCCGTGCCTGCGCCGACTCAAGGTTGGTCAGCGGGTCGTAGATGGCGGGCGCTTGCAGCAGCCCCGCGAGCAAGGCGCATTCCGACAGCGATAGTTCCGGCGCGGATTTGCCGAAATAGGCGCGCGCTGCCGCTTCGATGCCGTAGGCAAGATTGCCGAAATACGACTGGTTCAGGTAAAGCGCAAGGACTTCTTCCTTTGTATAGGCGGTTTGCAGGCGGATCGCCAGAATGCTTTCGCGCAGTTTGCGCCGGATAGTGCGTTCGGCGCGCTGTTCCGGGTCGAGCAAAAGCGTGCGCGCGACCTGCTGCGTGATCGTGCTGCCGCCCGCCAGCACCTCGCCGCCCGTCACGTTGATCCACAGTGCGCGGGTAATGCCGACGACATCCACGCCGGGATGGTTGTAGAAATTGGCGTCCTCGGTGGCGATCACCGCGTCGATGCAGTGCTGCGGGATGCTTTCCAGCGGGATCGCCGTATTGCGCCCGCTCGTCTCCGAATCCGCGAGAATTTCGTAGAGCAGCCGCCCGTTCCGGTCATAGATACGCGTGGACGGCAGCGCCATCCCTGCGTGAAGCTGATCGATGGACGGCAGATCGGCGAACAGCCAACCATAGAGCGCCGCGCCGGAGATCACCAGCAGCGCCGCCGCGATCAACGCGAACTTTTGCCAGCGCCGCAGCCGTTGGAAACGTTTCATCATGAGTCCACCAGTTCTTTCACTGCGCGCCACAGCCGTTCCACCGCATCGGCGCTGCGGCTAAGTTCCTCGGCGCTCGCGCCGGGATGCGCCAGCAGCGCATTCATCGCCGCGAGGTAGCCCTCCGGCTTACGTGGGAAGGCGGCGATCAACTCGACCGCGCCTTTGTCGCCGCGAAAATACGTCTCGTTGAAGGCGAACAGGACGTGCGTCAGGTATTGGAATACGCGCGCGATGCAGCCCACCGCGTTATAGATGTCGCCGCGCGCCGCGAAGCCGCGCAGGTGATAGAGCGTGAATTCCGCCCCCCACAGCGATTGTCCGATCAGCGCGGTTTTGAGCGCAGGCGGATAGACCGGAAGGCGAGCCTTCAACCCGGCGATGATGTTATCCGGGTCGTAGAGCGGGTCGCAGTCGTGCGTTTCGGCGAGGTAAATCGTGCTGTGAAAGCCAAACGTCGGCTGCTGCGCGTAATCGATCTGCGTACTGCCCGCCTGTGCGTCGCGCAGCGTCCGCTCGACGTGTTCGATGTTGCGATACAGGAAATCGACCTTGCCCGCCCGCGTCGTCAGCCATGCGCCGCCGTTGACCCACGCGCCCCACTCATAAAATCCGGTCACGACGGGACTCGGCGTCACGTTGACGTGCGCTGCTACCGCCCGCACCCGGTCAATTTCGAACGGGCGATCCTCGTGGTAGTAGAGCGCGAGATCGACATCCGAGTCCGGGCGAGCACTGCGGCGCGCCCATGACCCGCCGAGGACGACCGCGCGCACGCCGGGGATCACGGTCAGCAGGGTGAGCAGTTCCCCGACCAGTTTCGCTTTTTCAGGGGGCAGGTACAGCATCAAGCTCTCTTTTCTCTGTCGCGTCCTATTCTAGACGAAAACCGGACAATCGGCGTGGCGGGTTGCCGTCGCTTGCCTGACGCTCTGTCACCGCCCGCTAGTCCGCATCTCATCCAATCCTCACTCGCAGTGCAGGCTGACACGCTAAAGTGCAGCCATCTGAAAGTCAGTGTAAGGAAGTGAACCATGCGTCAGCCGATTCATGTGCTTGGATTTGCCGGGAGTTTGCGGCGCGGCTCGTATAATCGAGCGCTGCTGCAAGCCGCCGATGCGCTGCTCCCCGACGGGATGACGTTGGAGACGTTCGATTTGTCGCCGATCCCGCTTTACAACGACGATGTGCGCGCCTCCGGTTTCCCCACCGCCGTGCAGGAATTTCGTGAGCGCATCAAAGCCGCCGACGCGCTGCTGATCGCCACGCCGGAATATAACTACTCGGTGTCGGGCGTGCTCAAAAACGCGCTCGATTGGGCGTCGCGCCCCGACGCGAACAAGCATGTGCCGCTCAAGAACAAGCCGACGGCGATTATGGGTGCGTCAAGCGGGATGTTCGGCACGGTGCGCGCACAGATGCATCTGCGCCAGATTTTCGTCTACACGGATACGCCGCTGGTCAGCCAACCGCAGGTGCTGCTGGCGAACGCCAAAGACAAATTCGACGCCAATCTGCATCTGATCGACGAGGACTCACGGGGCTTCCTGCGCGGTCTGCTGGAGAGACTCGCCGCGCTGGTCACGGCACAGCAGGCGGAAACCGCGTCTGCTGCCCGGTAGCCGGGGATCACTGCGCAATCTCTGGAATCGAGCGCAGGTTTAGCGTATCATCAAACGCAGTTTGATTTCACACTGCAAAGGACTGATCCGTGAGTTTCGAGAACATTCTCTATCAAGCTCATTCCGGTGTGCGCTGGTTGGTTGTGCTGGCGACGATTGTCGCATTGGTCGCGCTGATCATCGGCATGGTACAAAAGCGTCCGTATGAAGCGTTTGCCAAGCGCTTCATGTTCATTTTCGCCCGCGCGATTGAAGTCCAATGGCTGCTTGGGCTGCTCCTGATTGTGGTGCTTGGGCAGTGGGCTCCCTACCAGATCGAACACGCCGTCACGCTGACGATTGCGGTCGTCGCGGCGCACCTCGACATGCCCTTCCGCCGCCAAGCCGACAGCCGCCGCTACTACGCCGCCATCGGCGCGATTCTGGTAACGCTGGTGCTGGTCTACATCGGCGTGGCTCGCCTGCCGCAGGGCTGGATGGGCTAAGCACGACCCGTAGGGACGAGGCATACCCTCGTCCCTCCTCACAAACCTCACCCTCAATTCACACCTGCACGGCTGACTTGATTTCATTCGAGAGCCGACTTTGACGTTATAATGAGGCAAATTAGCAAGTGAGGTGAAACAATGCAGTTCAAGGCTTTACGTGTCCTCCTTGTTTTGCTCGTGAGCTCAATCGGGCTCATCAACGTCCACGCGCAAACGACGACAACCTATGTTGTAACCAGCGGTCGCACCGTCAACGCGCGTTCCTGTCCGCAGTTGACCTGTGGCGTCGTGACCACCTATGCCCCCGGTACACAATTGGAAGTCACGGAAATCGTCTCCGGGGCAGAGGTCAGCGGCAGCACGCAGTGGGTGCGCATCGAAGATCAAGCCGGCGATGTCTACGTTCACAGTTCGCTGGTCGCCCCGGTAGAAGCAGCCGCGCCGCCTGTGGGCGCGCCGACCGTCATCCCCACGATCACGCCTAGCCCTATCCCCCCGACCATCACGCCGACTCCGGGCAGCAGTTCCGGCGGCGGACTCATGGGTGCGCTGCGCGGCACGGGCAGCGACAATTCGGCTTCCGAAGTCGATATGGGCGATTGGGAAGAAGTCGGCACGCGTGATTTCGCCATGCAAATTCCGCCGGATTGGGCGGATATGCGCGACATCCTCGAAGACCCGGAATTCCTCGAGCTGGTTGCCGAAGTGCTCGGCACTGACCCGGATGAACTCGCCGAAACGATGGAGTATGCGCTCGAAGAAGGACTGCTCGATCTGTTCCTTATCGACTTCGAGACCGGGGCGAACATGGTCGTCTATCACATCGATCTCGGTGGTTCGCCCGCCGTCCTGTCGATCATCCGGCGGGCGCTGGCATCCCAAGCCGAATCGACGGGCGGGGAAGTACTCGCGCAAGATACCATCGAACTGCCGAATGGACAGTCGGCGGCGCGGGTACGCGTTCACTTTGAACTGCGCGTGAGCGGTACGAACGTCATCAGCGATCAGCTTATGTTCGCGATCATCGCCGAAGATCGCCTGTATTACGTGACCTTCAGCATCCCCGGCGATCAGTTTGAAGACTTCGAGGCGATCTTCGACGCCAGTTTCGCCACCTTTGAAGTGCTGGATTAGGAGCATCGTCTGTGATTGAACGGTTCGAGTCGTCAAGCGGCGCACGCATTTACCGGATTCCCGTCGAAGCTTTCCCGAACTTCACCGTGTACTGCTATGTCGTCCTCGAAGCAGGCGTACCCACGTTGATCGACTGCGGATCGGGCATCGGGAACAGCAGCGACCAACTTCTCACCGGGATCGCGGCTTTGCGCACTGACTTCGGCGAACCGCTCAGCATCACCGACATCCGCCGCGTGCTGATCACGCACGGGCATATTGACCATTTCGGCGGGTTGGGCAGCATCCTCGATCACACGCAGGCGCAGGTCGGCATCCATGCGCTGGATCGGCGGGTGCTGACCAACTACGAGGAGCGCGTCATCATCGCCACGAAAGACCTGCGCGTGTATCTCGAACGCGCGGGAATCGGGGCGGCGCAGCGCGCCAAACTCATGGAGATGTATGGCTTCGGCAAGAAGTTTTTCCGGTCGGTGAGCGTGGATTTCGCATTGGAAGAAGACACGCCCATCGACGGGATGCAGTTCATCCATGCGCCGGGACACTGCCCCGGTCAAATGTGCATCCTGCTCGGCGATGTGCTGATCAGCGCGGATCACATTCTAGCGGTCACGACGCCGCACCAAGCGCCGGAAAGTATCACGCATTACACAGGCTTGGGGCATTACCTTGAGGCGCTGACGAAGGTCGGGCGCGTGGACGGCATTCGCTTGGCGCTCGGCGGGCACGAGACGCCGATTTACGACCTGTATGGACGCATCGACGGCATACGTGCCAGCCACACGCGCAAGCTGGAGCGCGTCGAGGCGGCGCTGCGCGAGGCAGATGCGCCGTGTACGATCAGCGACATCTCGAAGATCATGTACCCGGATCGACACGGGTACGATGTGCTGCTGGCACTCGAAGAAGTCGGCGCGCACGTCGAATATCTGTACCAGCATGGGCGGTTGATGGTCTGCAACTTGGATGAGGTCGAGCGCGAAGATAACCCCGCGCTGCGCTACGCGCTGGTGTAAATCTCAGCCGATTTTCATCCGACCATCAGGCTTGACGCGCATGATCTCCACAAAAAAGGAGACATTATGCGCCGCTTGCTGATCACCCTCGTTCTGTGCCTGATTGCGCTGCCCGTCCTCGCTCATGATCCGTCGATTGAAGGCGATGAAGATTGGGGCGGGTTCGACGCGCCGAACCGCGTCGCCGATGCGACCATCTCCTACGCGCTCTACGGCTATCTAGACGAAGGCGACATCGACGTGTTCCGCCTCGACTTCGAGGATGAGGAAAACCTGCTGCGCGTCGAACTGCTCGTCCCCGTGTGCGGCGATCATTATGCCGATTTCTACCCGCAGTTCGCCGTCTTCAGCACCAACACCCGCGCGGCAGATAGCGAGCTTGCCGCTGTGTCTTTCCCGTTCGATGTGCCGGAGGAGCTGCACGCGGTCTATGTGAGCGATACGCCGGAAGCAACCCTAGAAGCCCGCCCCACGTTCGTCGAGCCGATTGGCGGCACGGCATACTACGACTCCCCGCGCCTTGATCTCGACGTGCCGCGCGGCACGTACCTGATCGCCGTGTATGCGCCGGATGGAGTCCGCTCCGGCGATTACACGATTGCGACCGGCTACCGTGAAGTCTTCAACTCACCGCCGGGCGAGACGCTGGCGGAAGTCATCACAATCCGGGCGAACGCTTGGCTGCACCGTGACTGCGACCTCGCGCCGGATGACCCGAACGCGATGATCACACCTGAACACGTTGATTAGTGCTAGGCTGCGACCAGTTCCCGTTCGGATTGACGCCGCCGCACGAGGAAGGCTACCCGCAGCGCGCCGCGCAGCACGCCGAAGATCGTACCGCTCACCAACCAGAATATGACCTCCGGCATGGAGAGCAGAATATCGGTGTACGAGCCGGTGCGCCCCAGTAAGAGCAGTCCAATCTGCGGGAGGAACACCAGCAGCAGCAGCGGAACAAAGCAGACCAGCGTGCCGGGGATCAACGCGAGGGTTGACGTATCCTCGTGCTTGCGCGTCCAGCGCGCGAACAGGATCAAGCGCCCGACGTCGCCGATCAGACTGAGGATGGTCAGGAAAAGCGCCACGCGCCATACCGTACTCGCCGAGTCGCTGACAGTTGGCGTTTCGCCCATGACCAGCGCGATCACGCCGCTCTGGATGTCCTTGAAGCTGAATAGGTTGCTCAACGTGTGGTTGGCATTGTAGAGCAGC
Source organism: Anaerolinea sp. (assembly GCA_014879865.1). GTDB lineage: Bacteria > Chloroflexota > Anaerolineae > Aggregatilineales > Phototrophicaceae > Flexifilum. Next base: position 16,813 of record JACSRG010000507.1, on the reverse strand, counting down.
ACGATGCCGATGCGTTGATCCGGCAGCACCGAAATGTCGGCGTGATAAGTAGCAAGGTCGCCGCCGTGCTGGATGTGGCGCACGACTTCCCCGGATGGCAGCGCCGCCTCATCTACAAACCAGCCCAGACCGTAATCCGATTCGAGGGTCGGATGCGTCCACATCTGGTCAAGCGATGCCTGTGTGATCACCTGTGCGTCGCCGACCAACCCGCCGTTGTTCAGCATGAGCAGGTAGCGGCTGAGGTCGGCGGCACTCGTCACCATCCCGCCCGACGACAAGCCGATCCGCGCGTCGCTGTCGTACATGAGCGCGTAGCCGAACGGGAGGATGTGCCCGAATGCCTTATTCGGATCATCGTCGCCGGTTTCGGCGGTGTAGCCCACGAACGTGCTTTCCATGCCGAGCGGCATCAGGATGTTCGCCCGCAGATAGTCCGTGTAAGGCTGCCCGCTGACAACCTCGACCAAGCGACCGAGCACCCAGAAGTTCGGGTTGTGATACGCGTAAGTCGTCCCCGGGGCGGTCAGCACGCGCGCGCTGCTCAGTTGCGCGACCGATTCGGCAATCGTCGCCTGATGTTCGCCCTGCCAGCCCGCATCAGACATGCCGCTGGTGTGCATCAGCAAATGGCGCACGGTGATGCGCGCGGCGGCGTCTGCGTCCGCCAGCGTGAATTCGGGCAGGTAGGTCTGCACGGGAGTATCAAGGTCGATTTGCCCCGTTTCGACCAACTGCATCACCGCCAGCGTCGTGAACGTCTTGGTGATGGAGGCGACATGAAACAGCGTCTCCGGCGTGATGTCGCCGCCCCGCCCATTCGAGCCGTAACCGTTCAAGTAGACGACCTGATCGCCCTGTGTGATGGCGACCGCCAAGCCGGGGAGGCGCTGCGCGCCGATCTGGTCTTGGAGAAAGCGGTCAAGCGCGGCGGGGTCGAATGATCCCTGTGCCGCGTGTATCGGAGCGAATGCGAGACACAGACCGATGAGAACAAGCACGAGCGCGGCTTTCATCCAAACGCCTCCTTAATCGTCGTCATCCCCTTCTACGTGAGTCCGGCAAAAGTGGCATGGCAGTTGTTACATTGATCACACGATCTGGATGACATGCCCGCCCCAAATATTAAATCCCGGCGCACATTCTGTTTCAACACCTTAATATTTGCGTGAATGCCCCTTAAAGGCTTATCCTTATGCTCGATATTGCGTTTTTTAGAAGGAGGAATTTACACATGCGCAAGTTGCTTATTGTGGTGGCACTGCTGTTGTTGGCGGTTGTCCCGGTTTTTGCTCAAGCCACCCCGGTCGATGTTCCGGTGTGGATCGCGTTCACCGACGCGAGTCGTCTCGGATGGGCGCAGGAACGCGCTGCGGAATTCAATGAGATGTTCCCGCAGTACAATGTCGTCGTGACTGGCTACGCGAACTACGAAGAGCTGTTTGCTGCGACCGCGCTCGCCGCCGAACAGGGTTCGCTCCCGGCGATTGTCCAGTACTTCGAAGTTGCGACGCAGGATGCGCGTGACAGCGGCTACTTCAAGGCGATTGAAGACGCGGTGGCGGGTCGCACCGAAATCAACGGCATGCCCGTGAATTTCGACGATTTCGTCGGTCCGGTGCAGGCGTACTACACGCTCGATGGCAAGTTCACGTCGATGCCGTGGAACACGTCGTCGGCGATCTACTTCAGCAACATGACCATCCTCAACGCGGCGGGCGTCGAAAATGCGCCGGCGACGTGGGCGGAACTCGACGCCGCGTGCGCGGCGATCATGGCGCTGGACAGCGCTCCGGAATACTGCTGGACGTTCCCGAATCACGGTTGGTTCTTCGAGCAGTGGATCGCGCAGCAAAACGAAAACTTCGCCAACAATGACAACGGTCGTGCCGAACGCGCGACGGAAGTCACCATCAACAACCCCGGCGCGCTGGCGCTCATGAGCTTCCTCGATGAGCAGGCTGCCAAGGGCTACCTGTATTACAGCGGCGCGCAGGGTGGAAACTCGTGGGCGACGGTCGATCAGGCATTCAGCAGCCAACAGGTGGCGATGGCGGCGTACAGCAGCAGCGACACCCGCACCTACACGCAGCTCGGCGTGGACAACGGTTTTGAAGTCCTCGCCAGCTTCCTGCCCTACAATCAGGAAACCGGCTGGACGGGCAACCTGATCGGCGGCGCGAGCCTGTGGCTGGTCGATGGTCTCTCGGCGGAAGTCGAAGACGGCGCGCTCAGCTTCCTGCTGTACCTGAACACGCCTGAAAACGCGGCGTCTTGGCACCAGACGACCGGCTACATCGCCGTGACCAACGCTGCCAACGAACTGCTGCGCGGCGAAGGCTGGTTCGACGAAAACCCGAACTTCAGCGTGGCGGCGGATCAACTGGCGCAGAGCACCATCACCACCGCGACCAGCGGCGCGCTGCTCGGCGCATTCCCGTCGATCCGCAATGTCGTAACGGCGGCAGTTGACACGGTGCTGCTGACCGACGAAGACCCGGCGGCGGTTCTGGAAGCGGCGCAGGCGGAAGCGAACGTGATCCTCGAAGAGTACAACCTGCTCAACGCGGAATAATCAGCAAGTTAAGACTGACCCCTTCCCTCTCTGAATTCGGGAGGGATAGGGTCGCTTTGCTGGCGCGGACGCGCACAACCGCGTCCTTATAACGTTTTCTTCAATGAGGGCGGGTCGATGACTCGCCTTTTTGCTATACGACTTGTGCTGCTTGGTGACGGAGGTTACGCCAATGGTTGCCCTACTCCCCATTCTCATTCCGCTGCTCACCGCGTTGATCGGGGCGGCATTCTATGTCTATCGCTTCAACCGCCTTAAGCTCAATCCGATCCTCGGCGGGGTGATCGGCACAGTGGCGGGCGCGGCGGGGTCGCTGATGTTCATGCTGCCGCTCAACTACTGCACGTTCGACCCGGAGCGCGATGCAATCGACGCGATCTTCGGCGTGGTCTTGATCGGGATCGGGCTGGCGCTGATGCTGTTACCGCTCAACTGGCTGATCACCACGCTGATTCTGCGGCGGCGGAATCCCATCAGTGACGGCACGACAGGATCGGGCTTTTTCCGGGGCAGACTGACGCCGCTGCTGCTGCTCGCGCCGACGCTCGTCATCCTCGCGCTCTTCCTGTACTATCCGTCGCTCGACACCTTCCGCCTCTCGACGCTGCTCGTGCGCTTGGGCACACCGCGCACAGCGTTCGTGTGCGTGGACAATTTCACGCGCTTGGCACAGGATACCGATTATCTGCGTTACTTCGGCAACACCATGTTGATGAGCGCGGCGATTGTCATCCTTAGCTTGGTGCTCGCACTGGGGATCGCGCTGCTGGCATACCAACCGATCACCGGCGCGCGCATCTACCGCACGCTGCTGATCTGGCCCTACGCGATTTCGCCTGCCGTCGCGGGCGTGATCTTCCTGCTGCTTTTCAACCCGACGGGCGGCATCATCAATTATGCTTTGCAGGGTGCGTTCGGGATTTCGATCCCTTGGCTAAACAACCCGAATGCCGCGCCATGGGCGGTGATCCTCGCCAGCGTGTGGAAAAGCCTCGGCTACAACATCCTGTTCTATATGGCAGGCTTGCAGAACATCCCCACCGACCTGCTCGAAGCGGGCAGCATCGACGGCGCGAACGCCATTCAGCGTTTCTTCCGCATCGTCATCCCACTCCTGTCGCCGATCACGTTTTTCCTCGTCATCACCAACATGACGTATGCCTTCTTCGAGTCGTTCGGCACGATTGATTACCTGACGGGCGGCGGTCCGCTCGAATCGACCACGACGCTGATGTACAACATCTACATGGTCGGCATTCGCAACAACGATCTCGGCAAAGCGGCGGCGCAGTCGATTGTGCTGTTCGCCATCGTCATCGGCTTGACTCTGCTGCAATTCCGCACGAGCGGGCAGCGCGTGAACTACGGAGCGTAACTTATGACAAGTGTTTCGAGTGAAATGGTCAACAGCGCGGCGAAAGCCGCCGTCGAGCGCCCGTCGCTCATACCGAGACGCTGGTATTACCATGTCGCACTGTGGATCGTGTGCCTCATCCTCGGTTTTCCGCTGTTTTATTCGATCCTCGTGGCGACGCAGAACAACAGCGATGTGTATGCCTACCGCTTCCTGCCCGGCGACTCGCTGGCAGATAACTGGGATTTCGTCATGAACACCGCCAAGCTGATGCCCTACATGCTCAACAGCGTGGTCGTCAGCATCGCGGTGACGGTGGGCAAGACGATCCTATCGCTGCTGGCGGGCTTGGCGTTCGTGTATTACCGCTTCCCCGGCAAATGGCTCGTCTTCGGCTTCGTGCTGATCACGCTGATGATGCCGACCGAGATTCTGGTCATCGCGCTGTTCCGCTTCGTCAACAGCATCGGCTTGGGTAATAACCCGCTCGCGCTGATTCTGCCGTTCATCGCCAGCGCCACCGGGACGTTTCTGTTCCGGCAGCATTTCGCCAACATCCCCGCCGAGCTGAGCGAAGCCGCGCAGTTGGACGGCGCGACGCCGCTGCAATTCCTGTTCCGCGTCCTCGTGCCGATGAGCTGGAACGCGATTGGCGCGCTGGTCGTGATCCAGTTCATCTACTCGTGGAACATGTACCTGTGGCCCGCGCTGATCATTCAGGGGCAAGAAGGACAGGTCGTGCAGGTCGGCTTGCGCACGTTGATCGGCGCGGATGTGGGCATCAGCTTTGGTCCGCTGATGATGGGCGCGGTGATCGCCAGCCTCCCCCCCGTGATCGTATTCGTGCTGCTGCAAAAACAGTTCATGAGCGGGTTCGCGCTGTCGCGGGATAAGTAGCATGTGTTTGAGGGATTTAGGGTGAAGTTAGAACATTCCCCTCGCCACGCACCATCCGGTACAGGCGCGGCGTGTCGCGGGCGATCACGCTTGACTCGCTGCGCCAATCGAACAAATCGCCGATGCCGCCGTACTCGAACGAGAGCACCCAAGGGGCGGCGGCGCGTCCGGTGCTGATTTCGCCCATGAACCAGTCAAGCGCTGCCCAGTCGAGATCGCTGAAGCCGAGATGATCTTCGAGCCGCCCGGTCTCTTCGCGGATCATGCCCGCGCAGTGTATCTCGCGGATGCGATCCAGCGGCAGCGCGCCGATGTACTCCTGTGCGCTCATGCCGAGCGAGTCAGCCGCGATGCGCGCGTGCGACAGATCGAACAGGAAACCGCAGTCTACATCGTTGATCAGGCTGCGAATCAGGTGCGGATCGGCGGCGGCGGGGATCAGCGGGTAAAAATCGCTGTGCACTTCGCCATAGTAGGGAAGATTCTCGGCGATCACCCGGTTCCTGCCGTAGCGCGCAACAACTTCGCCCAGTTCGGCATACATGCAGTCGATCACCTCGTCCGCCGACACGCCTTCGGGATAATCGTCGTAGTGCGGCGACAGATGGACGTTAACCAGCGGCGTCCCGGTCTCCGCCAGCAGACGATCCACCTTCGCCCAATCGACCTCGCCGAGCTTGCCGCGCCCGACCGCGAGCGGGAAATGCACGTAGACCGGCTTGAGCGCGCGTGCGGCGGCGATCAAGTCGTCCCAGTCGGGACACTTGAAGTAATCCACGTCGATCTTCCCGGCGCGCAGCAGCGCCTCGGCTTGCGGTGAGTAGTTGATCGCAAACTGCATATCGTGTCTCCCTGAACAAACCAGCACGGGATTTAGTTCCCGATTGCCTTATACACGCAAAAGCGGTGATTCCGCCCTACGGTTGCCCTACGTTCGGGAGACGCAGGTGCGCTGGAGCGCGCAATAGCGGTGCGGTCAGGTCGTGGGTATAATGGGCGTGCTGCTACAAGCGAGATGAGTCCATGTCAATCGAGCAACGTATTGAAAATGCCGCCGCGTTGATCAAGGCGTGTCAGCGGATGGTGGTGCTGACGGGCGCGGGTGTGAGCAAAGAATCGGGCGTGCCGACCTTCCGGGATGCCCTTGACGGCTTGTGGGCGCAGTATGACCCGCAGCGCCTTGCCACGCCGCAGGCATTCGCCGCAAACCCCAAACTAGTCTGGGATTTCTACGAGTACCGCCGGGAGATCATGCGTCCGGCGCAGCCAAACCCCGCTCACCGGGCGCTGGCAGCGCTGGAGACGCGCTTTCCGGGACTGCCCATCATCACACAGAACGTCGATGACCTGCACGAGCAGGCGGGCAGCACCAATATCATCCGCTTACATGGCAAGATCAACGCCAACAGATGCTCCAAGAATTGTCAGGGCAGCCCGACGCCCATCGACGTGACGACACTGGAATGGGATCACGCCCATGACATGCCGCACTGCCCCTACTGTGGTCATCCCGTGCGACCGGATGTCGTCTGGTTCGGCGAGATGCTCCCGCTCGATCAACTGGACGAGGCGAAAAGTCTGAGCGCGCGCGCCGATGTCATGCTGGTCGTGGGCACATCGGGCGTGGTAGTGCCCGCGTCGGATTTGCCGCACATCACCAAGCGAGCGGGCGGCAAGGTGATCGAGATCAATCCCTCCGAGAGCGGAATCACGCCGGTTGCGGATATTTGGCTGCAAGGAGCAGCGGGCGATCTCCTGCCGCGCGTGGTCGCGGCGCTGGATACGGCGCAGGATGCGTAAGTTTCTGCTGCTGATCCTCATCCTGATGGGGGCTGATGCGCGCATCAGCGCACAGACCAGCACCACCGTCTACCAAGCCTTCGTCTCCAACGACGCCCTTGACCGTCTGACGTTCATCGACGTGCTGACGGGCGCGCAAACGACCTTTGACTTCAACGGCGACCGCTATCTACTGCTCGAAGACGGCGTGATGTTCTTCGACTACGCGGTTAATCGGGTTCGCATGGCTGCGCCCAACGGCGCGCTGCGCGATCATCCGTTCGTTCAGCTTGAAGGCGACGCGCGCCGCATTGACTGGCTCGTGCACGGCGATCAAGTCGCATGGACGCTGACCAGCGGGATGTATCCCGCGCTGGTGACGACGACATGGGTCGCCAACCGCGATGGTTCGAACCGCCGCGAAGTGCTGGCGGACAGTACCGGCGAAGGTGTGCGCGCATTCCCCGTCGCGCTGGACGAAACCCACCTGTACCTCGATTACCAACCGGACAGCATCGGCGACATCACCCCGTTCCGGCAGTACGCGGCGCTGTTTTCGGTCGATTTGACGACCGGCGAAACACAGCCCCTCCCCGGCGAACCGGGCTGCTTCTGCGGCGCGGCGATTGGCGCGGGGCGCTTGATCCGCTTGACGCTGGCGGCAAACCTGAACGGCTTTGACGTGCGCGTGGTCGATCTGGCGACGGGGACGCAAACCGTGCTGCCGAGTCTCGGCGTGTATACACAGGGTGGTGATGTGCTGATCGCGCCGGACGGTTTGTCCGCCGTGTACGCGCTCGGCGAGATCACCAACTTCGGCACGACCTCGCAGCGCTTGCGCACGGTGATCGCGCTGATCGACCTGACGACCATGACGCAGCGCGTTCTCGTCCCGGCGGTAGATCGCCAACTGCGCCCGCTCGGATTCACCGATGGCGCGCTGCTGCTGTTCGATCCGGGCGCGAATCGCACCTTCAAAGCCGACCTATCTACGGGGACACTGGCGGCGGTCTCGCAAGCTCAGTATCTTGGCACAGTGCAAAATTCGTGAACCGTTTATAATAGATGTGAAGGTGAGGCGGGTTTCATTGATGATCGCGGATTTTGAGCGCCGCAAGGCAAAATACATCCCCGTAGCGACTGCCCTCTATGCCCTTTACGGGCATCCGACATGGCGTCAGTCGCTGCCTCCGTTGGACGAACTGGTGGATTGTATTTTGAGCCAGAGCACGAGCGACACCAATAAAGACCGTGCCTTCGCCGCCTTGAAGCGCCATTACCCCTCATGGGAGGCGGTCATGGATGCGCCGGTTGAAGAAGTGATCGAGGTGATTCGTCCGGGCGGCTTGGCGCAGCAGAAAGCGCCCCGGATTCAGGAGGTGCTGCGGACAATCTACGCCGAGCGCGGCGAGCTGAAGATCGACTTCCTGAACGATCTGCCGTTGGACGAGGCGAAAGCATGGCTGACCTCGCATAACGGCGTCGGTCCGAAAACGGCGGCGATTGTGTTGTGCTTCGCCTTCAACCGTCCGGCGTTTCCCGTCGATACGCACATTCACCGCGTCGGGCAGCGCATCGGGTTTTTGCCAGCAAACATCAGCGCGGACAAAGCGCATCCGATTATGGAGCGTATCGTCCCGCCTGAAGACCATTATACGTTCCACCTTAATCTCATTCGCTTGGGACGCGAGATTTGTGGGGCACGGCGTCCCCTGTGTGAAATTTGTCCGCTCACCGCCCACTGTGATTATTATCAGAGCATGACATATGGTCAACCGTAGCACGAAACCCGGCGGCGGTTTGGGCGACCACGAGATCGCCAGTGCCCGCCACAACCTGAGCCTGCTCAAGACGCAAATCCAGATCGGGCGCATTGATACGGCATTTCTGGAAAAGCAGATCGACAAGCTGGGCGATCTGCTCGCGCGCATGGAAAACGAACACCGCCAGCTCAAGCAGCAGGAACGCTTTGAGGCGCTCTATAACGTCAGCCGCCTGCTCGGTTCGTCGCTCGATCTGCAAGAGGTGCTCGATCAAGTCATGGACGCGATCTTGCAGCTTGCCGGGGCGGAACGCGGCTTCCTCGTCCTGCGTGACGACGACGGACAGTTGAAAGTCCATTCGGCGCGCAACTTCGATCAGCAAACGCTCAGCAGCGATCAATTCAGGTACAGCACGACTATCGCCAACCGGGTACTGGACACGGGCGAGTCGATTGTCACGACGAACGCGGCGGAAGATCCGCGCTTCAGCGGGCAGGACAGCGTGATCGGGCAGATGCTCCGCAGCATCATGGCGACTCCGCTGCGTGTGCGCGGGCGTGTGATCGGCGCGATCTACGTGGACAGCCGCGCCGCCAGCGGTCTGTTCGATGACAGCAACCTCGCCGCGCTCGATGCGTTCGCATCACAGGCGGCAGTCGCCATCGACAACGCGCAGTTGTTCAGCGCGACCGATCAGGAACGTCTGGCGCGTCTGGAAGAACTGCGCCAACTGCGCCGGATCGACATGCAGTTGAGCGAACACCTCGACGTCGAACGAGCGATGGCGTCCACACTGGGCTGGGCGTGCCGCCTGTCGGACGCGGTCTACGGGCACATGGGATTGGTCGAAGACGGTCATGTGCTGGCGGTGCATCATTCCGGCATTCGTGCCGAAGATACGCAGCCCTTCTACCTCGAAAAGCTCTACCCGCAGACGCTCAAGGTGGTGGAAACGGGCGAAAGCCTCAGCCTACACGACGCGGATCGGCGGCAGGGCGTGCTGATCATTCCCGTGCAGCGCAAGGGTAAAGTCTTCGCGGTGATCGTGCTGCGGCGCGAAGAACCGTTCACGCAGGAACAGCAGGAAGTGATCGAGCGCGTGGTCGCGCGGGCGGCGGTCGCGATTGAAAACGCGCGCCTGTACGCACAGCTTCAAGCGGCAGACCGCGCCAAGAGCGAATTCGTCGGGACGGTGGCGCACGAACTCAAAGTACCGATGAACATCATCCTCGGCTACGCTGATCTCACGCTGATGGATGGCGGCTTGCAGGAACAGCAGACGCAGTTCCTCTACCGCATCCGCGATGCGGTCAAGCGCATGGAAATGCTCGTCTCCGACCTCTCGGACATCAGCCGCATCGAGAGCGGTCACTTCTTTATGAACGAAAGCCGCGTCAAGGTCGATGACATCGTGCAAGCCGTGCGCGACAACATCATCACGCAGATTCGCGCGCATAATCACGCGTACGTCGAACACATCGCGCCGAACCTGCCCGACATGCGCGTCGATTACTACCGCCTGCTGCAAGTGCTGACGAATCTCGCCAGCAATGCCTACAAGTACACCCCCGACGGCGGTGTGATCACTTTGTCGGCGCGGCGGGTGAAGAACCGCATCGAGTTCAGCGTGCAGGACAGCGGGATCGGCTTGTCGCCGGAAGCGATCCGCAAACTGGGGACGAAATTCTGGCGCGCTGACGACGATTTCACCCGCTCACAGCCGGGCACGGGGTTAGGCTTCGCCATTACGTCGAGCCTTGTGCGCCAGATGGGCGGCGAAATTCACATCGAAAGCGAAGTGGGCAAAGGCAGCATCTTTACATTCAGCGTACCCATAGCGGAGGCGTGATGTGACCGACTCTCTCGCGCAGGCGCAAGCCCTGCTCGCCGAACTCCAACAGGCTGCCGAAAAAGGGACGCTCATCCCGATCCGGCTGCCCGGTCAAATACAGGCAATCGCCGACCTGCTGACGCAAGCCGGGGCGGAAGCGAAAGCCCGCGAAGCCGAAATCGCCGCGAAAGCCGCACCGCCGGATATGGAAACGTTCCTCAAGGATCAGGCGGGCTTCTTCGGTCACGCCATCCACGAACTGCGCACGCCGATGACCAGCATTCGCGGCTACGGCGACATGCTCGGCAGCGGCGCGATGGGCGCGCTCAACGACATGCAGAAGCAGTTTGTCGATACCATCCGCACCAACTCGCGGCGCATGGAGTCGCTGCTCACCGACGTGAGCGACATGAACAAACTGCGCGCCGGGACGCTGCGCGTCAACAACAAGATGGATATGTTCAAGAACATCGCCATGATGGTCGAGAAGACCGCCAAACCGCTGGCGGACTCGCTCGGCAAGACGTTCACGGTCGATGTGCCGCAGGGCTTACCCCTGCTCAACTTGGATGGCGAACTGCTGGCGAAGGCGATCTACAAGTTCGTCGAGAACGGACTGCGCTATTCGGGCGAAAACGGCGCGGTGACGCTGCGCGGGTCGTCCGAAGGCAGCGACCTGCTGATCATCGTCAGCGATAACGGGATCGGCATGTCGCCGGAAGACGTCGCACGGCTCGGCGAAGTTTACTTCCGCTCGGAGAACGATACCGTGCGCGCCTTCAAGGGCAGCGGCTTGGGCGTTCCGGTGGCATATGGTCTCATCAAGCTGCTCGGCGGGACGGTCAGCGTGACGAGCGAACCGGACAGCGGCACGACCTTCACGATTCGGATTCCGGGGATGCGTTAGGCGTATGAACTACGCGCAGGCGGTTCACGTTTTACAGCGCATGCGGGATGCCGCGCCGCCCACCGCTTCAGCGCGCATCAACGACGTGATCTATCTGCTGGCGTCGCTTTACAACGAGAGCCGCGCGCTCCGCATGACTGCCACGCAGGAAGTGTCGCCGGCAAAGTCGGCGGCAAACGGCGACGACGGCGAGACCGATCACCTGTTCGTGCAGTCGGTTGAAGTGCTGCTGCCCTTCTTGACCGTGCTGCGCGGGCAGATCACGGCGGTACGGTCGGGCAGGCTCGGCAAGCTCAACCCCGATCAGGATGGCGTGCTCGTCATGGCAGAGCAGCAGGCAGAAGCAGCGCTCGGCTTGGTCGACTCGCTCGATCAACTGCTGCGACTGCGCCTCGATCAGGTCGAAATCCACCTCGAACCGTTTGATGGGACAGAAGCGATCAACCGGGCATGGCAGCGCGTCGCCGAACGGTCGGATGCGCGCGGTCACGCCGTGATGATGCGCTTCGACGATCCGCTGCCGCATGTGGTCGGCGATCCGGCGCTGGTGCAAACGATCCTCGCGGATCTGTTCATTAACGCCATTCAGTACACGCAGTACGGCGGCATGATTCGCATCGCGGCGGATTCGCTCGGAACGCATGTGTTGTTCAGCGTGGAGGACAACGGCATCGGCATCGGACCGGAAGATCGCGTCGCCGAACCCTTCTGGCGCGGGATTTATCACCCGCTCGTCCGGCAGCATCCGGGGACGGGGCTGCGCCTGCACCTCGCGCGTCAGCTTTTGCAGTTGATGGGCGGCGAACTGTTCTTCAGCGGCGAATCCGGCGCGGGGAGTACGTTCAGTTTCACACTTCCGGCGGTCATGACGCGCGGCGAACCCGATTAAGTGCGGGTACACGGTTGAATGGTAAGGACGTGCAGAAGTGCGTCCGAACGCTGGTTGAACAGGCACATCGCGTCAAAAGTGAAAGAGTTTACAAATCGCCTGACGTGTGCTATTATTAGCCATGATTGACGCCTCAGCGCGTCCCCACAAAAGGTCATTGAGGCACAGCAACCCCGCTGTGTCTTTCTGTTATTTAGGTGGAGAACGTCAATTTACTACCCAAAAGGAGCCGATACGTAATGGCAAATCACCCGCAGTACCTCACCCCAGAAGGTCTGAAAGAGCTTGAAGAGCGCCTGAAATATCTGCAAGATGTGCGCCGCTATGAAGTGGCTGATCGTCTGCGGACTGCGATGGAAGAAGGCGGCGATTTGAGCGAGAACGCCGAGTATGAGGATGCCAAGAACGAACAGGCTTTCATCGAGGGAGAAATCCTCCGCCTAGAAACCATTCTCAGCAGCGCGCAGATTATCCAAGAGACGAAGGGCAAAAAAGATGTCGTCGCCTTGGGGTCGCACATCACCGTGATCGAGCAAGGCGCGACTGAAAAAGAAGAATATCACCTCGTCGGTTCAGCCGAAGCGAACCCGGCGGCGGGCAAAATCTCGCTGGAAAGCCCGCTCGGTAAAGCGCTGCTCGGTTCAAAAGTCGGTGACAAAGTCACGGTGAACGCCCCCGGTGGGCAGATCGTGTTTGTGATTAAGTCCATTGCATAGACGCAGTTGAAAGTCGAAAGTTGAAAGTCAGAAGGAGAAGCGCGCTTTCAACTTTGCACTTTTGACTCTACATCCAAATTTCATCCATCAGAGGCGATTATGACATGGCAGCCAAATAAGCTGGAAGAAGAACGGCTGGATAAGCTGCGCCAGATCGAAGCGGCAGGCTTCACGGCGTACCCGGCGCGCGTCGAACGGACACATACGGCGGCGGCGGCGCTGCGCGCGTTTGTCGAGTGGGAAGCAGCCAACCCCGGCACGGACACATCCGGCGAGAGCGGTGGTATCAGCGTCACGGTGTGCGGACGCATCCGCCGCCAGAATATCAAGGGCAAGGTGTCGTTCCTGCATATCGAAGACGAGAGCGGACGGATTCAACTGTTCCTGCGCGTCAACGAAATGGAAGAAGCCGTTTATGCCCTCGTGCGCGACAAGCTGATCGAACTGGACGATTTCGTGCAGGCATCCGGCACATTGATGCGGACGCAGGCAGGCGAAATCAGCGTGCGCGTGCGCGAATTGAAGCTGCTGGCGAAGTCGCTCAGTCCGCTGCCGGTCATCAAGCAGAAGAAGCTGGACGACGGCACGGTGATCGAATACGGCGAGTTCTCGGATGTCGAGGCGCGCTACCGCCAGCGCTACGCCGACCTTGCCGTGAACGCCGAAGTGCGCGAGGTCTTCAAGAAGCGGGCGCTCGTCATCCGCTCGATGCGCGACTTCTTCGACGGCGAGGGCTTCCTCGAAGTCGAGACGCCGATCTTACAACCGGTCTATGGCGGCGCGGCGGCGCGTCCGTTCATCACGCATCACAACCAACTGCATCAGGATTTATACCTGCGCATCAGCTTCGAACTGTACCTCAAGCGGCTGCTCGTCGGCGGCTATGACGCGGTCTACGAGATCGGGCGCGACTTCCGCAACGAGGGCGTGTCTTTCAAGCACAACACCGAATTTACCATGCTGGAGTTCTACAAGGCGTACATCGACTACGAAGGCGTGATGGACTTGGTCGAGCGCATGGTGCGCCATATCGTGCAGCGCGTGACCGGCGGCACGGTGATCGAGTATCAGGGGCAAACGCTCGACTTCGGGTCAAAATGGGCGCGGTTGACCATCCGCGACGCGATCAAGCAGAACGCCGAGATCGACTACATGGAACACCCGACCGCCGAGACGCTCGAAGCGGCGATCCGCAAGATCGGGCTGCCCGTGCCGTCGAATCAAACGTGGGGCAAGCTGGTCGAGCATTTGCTCGGCGAGACGGTCGAGAAGAAGCTGATCCAACCGACGTTCATCCTCGATTACCCGCGCGATATTTCGCCTTTCGCCAAGAAGGTCGCGAATGACGACATGCACGTCGAACGCTTTGAAATCTACATGGCGGGCATGGAGATGGGCAACGCCTTCACCGAACTGAACGACCCGCGCGATCAAGAGGCGCGTTTCATCGACATGGCGCGCATGTATCGCCCGGACGACGACGACGCGACCCCGACCGACGACGATTATCTGCGCGCGATGCGCTTCGGGATGCCGCCGTGCGGCGGGTTCGGCATGGGCGTGGATCGCTTGGTGATGCTGCTGACGAATCAGCGCAGCATCCGCGATGTGCTGCTCTACCCGCACCTGCGCGAAGAGAAGTAACCGGTGCGTTAGGAAAGCTAAACAAACGAAACCCCGGTTTTGTTTGTAAAATCGAGTGTGTGGAGACGCTATCTCCACACATTTTTTTGTTTGGAGCACAAGTATTTTGGTAGTCGGCGCGAACGGGCTGATCAGCAGCCAACTTATACTCGACGGTTTGTCCCAAGCCGTGTTGATCTTCGACGATGAAAACCGCTTGGTCGCGGAAAATGCCGCCGCGCGCGCTGTCATCGGCGCTGATCTCAAGCTCATCCGCGCTGAGGGGTGGGCGGCAGCGGCGGTCTTGTTCAACAGCCGGGCGACGGAAACCGTCGAGTCGCTGCGCGCGCGGGCGACCGAAGGGCGCTACCCCGTGCGTTTTTACATCTACCGCGCAGGCGAACGTGTCCCCGCGTGGATGACCGTGCTGCGCCCGAACGACGGATCGCGCCTGACGATGATCACCATCGAACTGCCGGATTGGACGGCGCTCACCGATCTGGTGGATCGCTACCTTGACGAAGTGCGCGATGTCGTCTCCTCGACCAAAGGTCACACCGAACTGATCGAGCAAATCGCGCTGGCGAAAGAGGGCGAAGCGGTCAACCGCCGCTTGGGAGGGTTCACGCGCCTCATCTTGATCCACATGCACCGCTTGGGACGCCTGACCCAGTTGATGCACCGCTTGGAGCAGATCAAGACCGGGCAAATCCGCGACTACGTCGCCCGGTCGCGCCAGAAGATCGTGCTGCGCGACTTCTTCGAGGACTTTCTCGAATCGCTGGACGAAGACACGCTGGTCGATCCCGAAAGCGATGCAGGTGATCCGCGCAAACGCATCCGCGCGGTGATTCCGGGGCGCATCGCGGTAGCGGCGTCACAGCAGCATTTCGCCTACATATTGCGTGACATTTTGCGCAATGCTATCATGTACAGTATGAAAGCCTCGCCGATCAAAGTGATCGCGTATGCCCACCCGAAAGAAAATAGTGTCGAAATCGACATCATCGACGAGGGGTACGGCATCCGGCAGAGCGAATGTGAGCGCGTCTTCCAGCCCTACGAGCGTTCACGACAGCCGCAGGTCATCGCGGAATTCGGCTATGGCATGAGTTTGTATCTGTGCAAGCATGAGGTGGAAGGAATGAACGGGCGAATCTGGTTTGAGTCTGATGAAGGCGTCGGCACGACGTTCAGCATTAAGCTGCCCGCGTGGACTGACGATTCGTCGTCGGGTTAACCGTATACGCCAACTCCTACCGCCCGCCTTGAGGTACAATTCAACGCCTCTCCACCCGACGGTCAGGAGAGGCGTTTTTGTTTGTACGGTGACCGTTAGCGGTTGGCTAAATGCTAACGGCGCATAGCTAAAGGCTGTATTTATGCTTCAATCGTTGACACCGGATTTTTTCGATACCCTGATCGTCGTCGTCATCATTATCGGCATCGCTTTCGCGGTGGTGCGCCTGTACCGTGATTTCACGCGTCCGCTGCCACCCGAACATAATCAGATTGAGAACCACAGGACTGAGGACTGAGTGCGTCCTGCCTGACTGCAAAGGAGCAGATTCACCATGATTGACATCGCCCTGATCCGCGAGAAACCGGAGTGGGTCAAGGAACAAATCGCCAAACTGAACGATCCGGCAGCAAGCATGCGGATCGACAACATCCTCGAATTGGACAAACGCCGCCGCCAGATGCTCAGCGAATCCGAGGCAATTCAGGCAGCGCGTAACAAGCTCAACAAGAGCATCGGTCGGCTGCGCGGCGACAAGAAGATCGACGAGGCGACCCGCACGGCATTGGCGCGACAGGCAGCGAGCTTGATCGCCGACAAGCAGTATGATGCGGCGGCGGCGCTGCTGGCGGGCGAAACCCCGGTCACGCCGGGCGAAGACACCGACGCTGAAAGCGCGGTCGTCACGCTGATGAAGCGTGTCGGCGAGATGGGCGCGCGCGTCGAAAGCATCGACGGTTATCTGAAGGGCGTCGAGATCGACCTCGAACAGAACATGCTGTGGCTGCCCAACCTGCCGCACGAAAGTACGCCGGTCGCGCCGGGCGAGGAACACAACATCGCATGGACGCCAGAGGGCGAAATCCGCGAATACGACTTCCAGCCCAAGCCGCACTGGGACTTGGGACCCGAACTAGACATCATCGACTTTGAGCGCGGCGTGAAAATGTCAGGGACGCGCGCCTATCTGCTCAAGGGGATGGGAGCGCGCTTGCAGCGGGCGCTGATCAGCTTCTTCCTCGACATGGCGCGCGATAAGGGCTTCACCGAGTTGTATGTGCCGTACATGGTGCGCGAGGACATGATGGTCGGCGCGGGACAGTTCCCCAAGTTCCGCGATGCGGTCTACCATGACCCCGAAGCCGACCTGTATATGATCCCGACGGCGGAAGTGGCGGTCACCAACCTGCACCGCGACGAAATCCTCGACGAGAGCCAACTGCCGCTCTACTACGTGGC
>JACSRG010000256.1 GCA_014879865.1 Anaerolinea sp. | reverse complement strand
AGATGTGTATAAGAGACAGGTAAACGCCTGCTGCCGGAAAGCTGGGTCGAAGCGGCGACTTCGTTCCAAGTCAGCAATGGGGATGATCCTAACAGCGATTGGGCGCAGGGCTACGGCTATCAATTCTGGCGCTGCCGCCATAACGCCTATCGCGGTGATGGCGCGTTCGGGCAGTACTGCATCGTCATGCCGGATCAAGAGGCGGTACTGGCGATCAACAGCGGTCTCGGCGACATGCAGGTGCCGATGACGCTCGTCTGGGAACATCTGCTGCCCGCCATGAAGGACAAACCGCTGCCCGCCGATGCCGAAGCAGCCCAAGCTTTGACGCGCAAGCTGGACAGTCTATGTTTGCGCACGGTCGAGGGCGCGCGGAAGAGTCCGCTGGCGGGTGAATATTCGGGGCATGTGTTCAAACTGGGGCGCAATCCCGACCGGATCAAGACGCTCCGCTTCGATTTCTCGGCAAACGACGTGATTTTGACCTTGAGCCGGGCGCAGGGCGAACAGCGGATCGCGTGCGGGTACGGGGAATGGCTGCGCAGTGCGGCGGGTGTCCCACCGATTGACCGCTCGCTGCGTTTCGGCGACGGGCGCGACTTCAAGCCGTGGCAGATCGCCGCCAGCGGCGCGTGGACGGACGAGCGCACTTTCGTCGCCAAGCTGTGGTGGTACGAGACGCCGCTCGCCGCCACCTTGACCTGCCATTTTGACGGCGATCAGGTGACGGTCGAGCAGCGCGGCAATTACGGCTTTTATCCGACGGAAGGTCCAACGCTCAACGGCACGCTGAGCTAATCAGCCGCCCGCCATCGCGCCGATGATGCGAAATGGCTGTTTACCGCTGATGACCTCTTCCGGTACGACCGAATCGGGGGACTCTTGGGAGAGGTCTTCTCCGCAGGCGAAAAAGCGCACGAATGGGCGGCGCTGCTTCGTGACATGATCACGGATCGTGCCGCGCAGCATGGGATACGCCGCTTCCAACGCATCTAGGATTGCACGTTGTGTGATCGGCTCCTCGACGTGCAGTTCAACCGCGCCGCTGACCTTCGCCAGTGTGCGTAAATGGGTAGGAAGCGTGACCTGAATCATGACAGGACCTGCACCTCAAGCGAGAGCACGGGCGGCAGGTCATGCACGATGGGCATCCAGTTGTCGCCCGAATCGGCGGAAACGTAAACCTGTCCCCCGGTCGTGCCGAAATAGATGCCGCACGACTCCAGCGGATCGACGGCGAAGGCATTGCGCAGAACATTCACGTAGCAGTCGCTTTGCGGCAGCCCGTTGGTGAGTGCTTCCCACTCGTTGCCGCCGGAGCGACTGCGATAGACGCGCAGCTTGCCATCCGGCGGAAAGTGATGCGAATCGCTGGTGATCGGCACCACGTAGATCGTCTCCGGCTCATGGGCGTGTACCGCGATGGGGAAGCCGAAATCGGTCGGCAGGTTGCCGCTGACTTCATGCCATACGCCGCCGCCGTCGTCGGTACGCATCACGTCCCAGTGCTTTTGCATGAACAGGGTGTTCGGGCGTGATGGGTGCATGGCGATGCTGTGGACGCAGTGACCGACTTCCGCTTCGGCGTCGGGCAGCTCCCATGGCGATTTCAAGCCTTGATTGATCGGTCGCCATGTCACGCCGCCGTCGTCGGTACGGAATGCCCCGGCAGCGGAGATCGCCACGAACATGCGCTTGGGGTCTTCCGGGCTGATGACGATAGTATGCAGGCACATGCCGCCCGCGCCGGGAGCCCAGAGATTGCCTTTCACATCGCGAAGTCCGGGTAATTCGCGCCACGATTTGCCGCCGTCGCTCGAATGGAACAGCGCGGCATCTTCGACACCGGCGTAGAGCGAGTCGGGGTCGGTGCGCGATGGTTCGAGATGCCAGACGCGCTTGAATTCCCACGGGTGCTGCGAGTTGTCGTACCACTGATGCGTGCCGGGCGTGCCGTCGTAGGTGAACTCATTGTTCATGGTTTCCCACGTCTTGCCGCCGTCGTCGGAACGCTGGATCAACTGCCCGAACCAGCCGCCGGATTGCGAGGCATACAACCGGTTGGGGTCGCTGGGTGTTCCGGTGATGTGGTAGATTTCCCAGCCGGGAAAATGCGGTCCTTCGACCGTCCACTCTTTGCGCCGCTCATCGGAGCGGAGGACGAAAGCACCTTTGCGCGTGCCAACCAGAACACGGACTTCGCTCATATTCATTTTCCTTTAGTTGTGTAATCGGCTTATTATAATATAGAACTTTTGTTCACTTATGTCAAGCAGGATCACTACACCCGTTCTACAATACCCTGTAGAGTCGGGCAGCATAGACGAAAGAATCGACATGGCGCGCCAGCGTGAATTTGACAAGGACAAGGTGATCGAGCGGGCGATGCTGCTGTTCTGGGAGCGCGGCTACGAGGCAACGTCGATGCGCGATCTGCTGGAGGCGATGGGCATCAGCAGCAGCAGCCTGTATACGGCGTTCCGCGACAAACGGGGTGTGTACCTCGCGGCGCTGGAACAGTACTGCGAACTGGAACGCGCGCGCATCACGCAGATGGCGCACGACGAACCAAGCCCGCAGCGCTTCATCGAGCGCCTCTTCGGTTCGATTGACGAAGCCGTGCAGCCGACCGATCACGCGCCCGGATCGCTGGCGTTCAACGCGATGGTCGAGTACGGCACGCGCGATCCTGATGTCACCGAACTGCTGCTGACGCACTACTTCGGCATCGCGCAGATCGTCGCTGCTGTGATCCGGGCAGGGCAGGAGCAGGGCGCGATCAGTGCGACTGGCGATGCGCTCGATCTCGCCTATACGGTTTTGAGCACGCTGCACGGCGTGGCGACCATGAAAGGCGTCAAGCCGGACTTCCCACATGCCGCCGCGATCACGCGGATCATCGTTCAGCTTCTGGCGGTCTAAACAACGGCTAAGGCTATTTATCCTCGTCGTCTGCTAAACTATGTTTAATTCTGGAACGCTCGTTTCAGAATTAAACATCGTAGGCGAGTAGAGGTATTCAGAATGGCAAATGCAGTTCCCCCGATGGTTTCAGGCGGAATGCCTGTGCTCGGGCATGTCGTCGAAATGCTGCGGGATCGAGATGGGTTATTCAAGCGCGGTTACGCCGAACACGGCGATCTGTTCAGCATCAAGCTGGCAAGTCAGATGGTCGCCGTGATCACGGGTGCAGAGCACAACCGTTTGTTTTACACGGAGACGGACAAGACGCTCAACATGCAGGACGGGTACGCCTTTCTTAAGGCGTCCATTGGCGAAGTGCTGTTCACGTCCAGCCCGGAAGATTACTACAACCAGCGTCCGCTGCTGCAAGAAATCTTCAAGCGCGAACGTATGGTTGGCTATGTCGAAGCGATGAACGTCGAGGTTCAGCGCTGGCTCGACTCACTTGGCGATTCCGGCGAAATCGACATCACGAAAGAAATGCTGCGCCTGACGCAGTACGTCGCCGGACGCGCCTTCATCGGCAGCCGCTACGCCGAAGAACTGGGCGAGGGCTTCTGGCAGGAGTACACCGCGATCAGCGCGTCGCTCGATTTCGTGCTGCCGCCGAACCTGCCGCTGCCGAAGTTCATCCGGCGGGATCGCGCCAAGCAGAAGATCACCGCGACGCTGACCAAGATCATCGAGGAACGCCGCCAGCACCCCGATCAGTATGACGATCTGATCACGATCCTGCTGACGACGCCGCTCAAAGATGGCACGTTCCTGCCGGACGAGATGATCGTCACGCTGTTCATGGGCTTGATCTTCGCCGGACACGAAACAACCGCCGGGCAAGCGGCATGGTTGATCGCGCTGCTGCTCCAGCATCCCGACACTCTGGCGCGGGTGCAGACGGAAATCGATCAGCACGTCGTCCAGCACATCGACGGGCATGTGCTCCGCTCCCTTGAACACATTTACTGGGCGATTGACGAAACCACACGCCTGCGCCCCTCTGCCGACACGCAGATTCGCACGCTCGAAGCGCCGCTTCAGTTCGGCGCGTATGAAATCCCGGCGGGCTGGCGGGTGATGGTCAGCGGCGCGACCTCGCACTATCTGCCGGAGACGTTCGCCGACCCCGAACAATTCGACCCGCTGCGCTACTCGCCGGAGCGCGCTGAAGGGAAAAACCCGTTCGCGATCATCGGCTTCGGCGGCGGCGTGCACAAGTGCACCGGCATGAACTTCGCCAAGAACGAAATGGCAGTCATCACCGCGCTGCTGTTCCAGCAGTTCGACGTGGAACTGCTCAGCCGTGATATTCATGTCGTCAGCGGCAACGGCGCGAATCACCCCTCGGAAGTGCGCGTGTACTACAAGCGCAGGGCGCGCACCGACGCCGCCAATCACGCGTACGCAGTCGGCAGCGTCGAGTAGCAGCGCCATCGATCACTCCCTGCCCGCCACAAAGGTGTTAGGCGCAGAAGGGTCGTTCGACCCATTCAGGAATGGACATTAAATATTACAATATCCATTTAGTGGCGGGCGAGACAGGGAGTTAGGTTGTGGAAACACAGGAGACGAGGGAGTTTTCGGGCGCGGTACGCGCTGAGCCGAAGTCAAGAACCCCGTTCATGGGCTACCCCGGCGTGAATGGTCGCAGCTTCGAGCATTCCGTCGATGCCACTGCCGAGGGGATGGCGAAGTTTCTGGGCTGGTTCAGCATTGCGCTCGGATTGGCTCAAGTGCTTGCGCCCCGTCAGATGCTCGCCATCATCGGTTTGCGCGGCACGCCGCAGCGCCGCTTGATCATGCGCGTGGTCGGCGTACGCGAAATCGCCTCCGGCATCGGCAGTTTGGTCTGGTTCCGTCCGTCGGCGTGGATTCGGGCGCGCCTTGCGGGGGATGTGCTGGATTTGCTGCTCCTCGTCAGGGCGCTGCAAGCGCCCGACGCCAAACAGGGGCAAACGACCGCCGCGCTGACCGCCGTGTTAGGTGTCACCGTGCTGGACGTGATGTCCAACGAGCGGCTGAAAATCTCCAACCCCACGCGTTCCATCGCCCAAGATGACCGGGCAATTCATGTGCAAAAGAGCATCACCGTCAGCCGTCCGCTCGACGAGGTGTACCGCTTCTGGCGCGATTTCGAGAATCTCCCGCGCTTCATGGGACACCTCGAGTCAGTGCAGGTGCGCGCGGACGGACGGTCGCACTGGAAGGCGAAAGCCCCGGTCGGCATGTCGGCGGAGTGGGATGCCGAGCTGATCGCGGATCGCCCGAATGAGTTGATCGCGTGGCGCTCCATCGACGGGTCGCAGATCACGAACTCCGGTTCGGTGCACTTCACGCCCGCGCCGGGCAACCGGGGCACCGAGGTGCGCGTCGATCTGCACTACGAAGCGCCGGGCGGCGCGCTCGGCTCGCTGATCGCCAAGCTGCTCGGCGAGGAACCGGCAGTTCAGATCGGCGATGATCTGCGGGCGTTCAAGCAGGTCATGGAAATCGGGGAAATCGTGCGCTCCGGCACGGCAGAACAAAGCCGCCGTGATGGTGCGCAGCCAGCGATGCCGCGCGGCGGTCAATGATAGGTTGGGATAGATGGGATACCGGAAATGAAAGCGAACTGCTGGATAGCCAAAGGGAAAGTGCAAGTCCAAACTGTGCCCGACCCGAAAATCCTCAACGAACGCGATGCTATTGTCCGGGTCACATCGACCGCGATTTGCGGTTCAGACCTGCATCTGTACAACCAGTTCATCCCCGCCATGATGCCGGGTGACATCCTCGGACACGAGTTCATGGGCGAGGTGGTCGAGGTGGGGAAGGCGGTTAAAAACCTCAAGGTCGGGGATCGGGTGGTCGTACCGTTCCCGATTTCGTGCGGGTTCTGCAACGCCTGCAAAGCGGAAGCCTATTCGCTGTGTGAGAATTCAAACCCGAACGCGTGGATGGTCGAACCCATGTGGGGCTATTCGCCGGGCGGTATCTTCGGCTATTCGCACATGACCGGCGGGTATGCGGGCGGACAAGCGGAATACGTGCGTGTGCCCTTCGCGGATATCGGTCCGTTCAAAGTGCCGGACGGCATCCCCGACGAACAGGTGTTGTTTCTCTCGGACATTTTCCCGACCGGCTACATGGGCGCGGAGATGTGCGGCATCAAACCCGGCGACATCGTCGCCGTGTGGGGGGCGGGTCCCGTCGGGCAGTTCGCGATGGTCAGCGCGTACCTGTTGGGCGCAGAGCGCGTCATCGCGATTGACCGGTTCGAGTACCGCCTGCGCATGGCGCGTGACAAGGCAAAGGCGGAGACGATCAACTATGCCGAGACCGATGTGCTGGAAACCCTCAAGGAGATGACGGCGGGGCGGGGACCGGACTGCTGTATCGACGCGGTGGGGATGGAAGCCCATTCGCACCACGCGCCGCTGTATGCCTACGACCGGGTGAAACAGGCGGTCAAGCTGCAAACGGATCGCCCGATTGCGCTGCGCGAGGCGATTATGGCGTGCAAGAACGGCGGCACGGTCTCGGTGATCGGCGTGTACAGCGGGTTTGTCGATAACTTCCCGATGGGCGCGGTCGTCAACCGCTCGCTGACGATCAAGTCTGGTCAGTGCCACGTGCAGCGCTATATGCGCCCGCTGTTCGAGCGCATCCAAGCCGGGCAGATCGATCCGACGTTCGTGATCACACATACTCTGCCGCTCGACGAAGCCCCGCACGCCTTCGACATCTTCTGCAATAAACAGGATGACTGCGTTAAGGTCGTGCTCAAGACGTAGCGCGACGCCCGACACGCTAAAGTAGGTTCTCGAAAATGGGGCGCAGCCTGCTGCGCCCCTACGGTTGCCGCTGGTATCTTGGTTTGCTTTCGAGAACATACTTCTAGGGTCTGTCTGCAAACTGCCCTCACCCTAAATCCCTCTCCCTCAGGGAGAGGGACTTCACCCCT
>JACSRG010000121.1 GCA_014879865.1 Anaerolinea sp. | reverse complement strand
ATAAGAGACAGATATAATTTACTTTACGTAGTTTATTATGTATGGTGAAATGATGGAAAAGCCCAAAAGTAGCCAGCCTACTCTACCCACAATACCTTACAACCGAGACACATTAGACTACCTGTCGAATCCTTCCCTCAGCCATTCAGTATCTCAGCAGATGTTGCCGTTAGCGACGTCATCGATTTACACGTTAACCGAGCACACTGGAACAACTGATGTATTGAGTACAGAATTAGGTACTCTGCGAAACCAAATTGCCGAGCTACAAAAGAAAGATAAAGCCAGCAGCCAGAGTAATGCTGAACTTGCCAAAAGCCTTCAAGGTGTTCAAGAGACATTGGAACGCATTGAGACTGAACGTGAAAAGGAATTGAATACTCGAATACTCCTACCACCACCTGAGACGATGCAAGTACAATTGGTTGCATCGACATCACTTGATCGTCTAGAAGAATACAGCCAAGATTTGAATATTGGTTTTCTACTAGCGGGGTGTTTCATCGGCGCAATTCTTGGTGTGCTTGTTAATTGGGCAACAGACGAATCATTCATGATATCGAGAGCATCCGTTGTCCTTTTCGTTCTGATGGTACTTGCTGCGATTGGTTCTGTTACATACATCATTCATGTTAGAAGGCGGGTATCGTCCATCAAGATGCGAATGCTCTATAGCAATCCAAGTGGTGAGCAAGAACCCAAGACTGAGGAAACTTAATACCTTCATCGATTTCTTTAGGAGAGACGTTCTGTGTCTCTGAACGTCTCTATACCTAGAAGTGTCCCTTGTTACAGCAGGATCATTTCACCATCAAATAGCCGCCGATCACGAGCAGGACGGCGGCGATGATGCGCGTGCCGTCAATCGGACGCGCCGTCGAAAACCAGCCGAAATGGTCGATCACCATGCCCGCGCCCAACTGCCCCAAGATGATCAGCGTCACGGCGACGCCCGCGCCGACGCGCGGCAGCGTGTGACTCAGCGTCAGGTAGAGGATCAGCCCGAACGCGCCGAGCAGGAACATATACGGCGGCAGCGCGCGCCAATCGCCGATGTTTTCGCCGCGCCGCGCGATCAGCAGGGCGAGCGAGAGGATCGCGCCGCTGATGTGAACGACGAAACTGCCCGCCGCGCCGCCGATCCGCTGTCCCATGATGCCCGCCAGCGGTGACTGCACCCCGACCGCGACCCCGCCGATCAACCCGACGATGAACGTGATGACGCTTTCCAGCATGGTAATCAACCTCTCTAGTCTGCATAGTCACCTGATTGTAGCGTAAGGCAGCATTCATCATTCCGTAACTTCACATCTGCGCAGCGTAGAGTAAAATGGCAGGGTTTGCTGTTGACAGATCACTATTTGAGGCTGTTATGAAAGCTGCACGACTCCGCGTGCTTGGACTGCTGTTGGCAGTCGTCACGCTGTTCGCCGCCGTCGCCGTCGCCGCGCAAGAAACTACCCCGGAACTCGCTTCGACGCCGATCCCCGCCGCTGCCCGCCTTGACGGACTCACGCTCGTCTGGCAGGACATCAACCGCTGCTCGGCGGCGGCGCTGTCGATTCAGATTTCGTATTTTGGACCTTACGTCTATGACGCCGCCGTGCTGCACCTCAACCCGAATAGCGAGGATGTGGCGGTGCGCCTTGACGAGATGATCACCTTCGCAAGCGAGTATAACTTGCGCGGGATCGAGCGCGTCGGCGGTACGCTGGACATGCTCAAGGCGCTGGTCGCGGGCGGCTTCCCCGTGCTGATCGAGAACTCGTATTTCGACGGCGCGGGCGGCTTCAACGACTGGATGGGGCATAATCGCGTGGTCATGGGGTACGACGACGCGCAGCAGGTGTTGCTGACGTTCGATCCCCTGCTCGGCGCGGGCGAGAACCAGATCGGACGTCCGATCCCGTATGCCGACATCGACGAGCGCTGGCGTCCGTTCAACCGCGATTACCTTGTGCTGTATCGTCCCGAAGACGAGACGCGCTTGCAGGCGATCATGGGCGATCAGTGGGACGAGACGGTCAACGCCGAGGCGGCGCTGGCGCTCTCGCAAGCCGAACTCGACAGCGGAACGTATGACTCGTTCACGCTGTTCAACATGGGATCGTCGCTGGTGGCGCTGGGTCGCTATGAAGAAGCGGCGGGTTATTTTGACCAAGCGCGGACGAATGGCTTGCCGTGGCGCATGTTGTGGTATCAATACGGCGCGTTCGAGGCGTACTACCAGACCGGGCGCTATGAGGATGTGCTGGCGCTGGTGCGCGAAGTGCTGGCGACCACACCGGGCGTCGAAGAAGTCTACTACTATGCCGGGCTGGCATATGAGGCACTTGGTGATTCTATACGAGCCGCTGCCAACTACGAAGTGGCAGCATGGCGTAATCCGAACTACACGGTCGCGGTCGAGGCGCTGGCACGCGTGCGCGCGAGCTAGGGGATTGTCACTTTTCACCAAATTACGGCGGTGAAATTTGGCGAAAAACCCATGCCGCTGGCTTGTGAAAACATGCTAAGATGCGGCGTCTTTGGTTAACAATGAACAGGATGTTTGATCCCATGACCGCACTGCGTGACTTTCTCGAAATTCCGTATGACGAACTTGAGGCGCTGAATCTTGCCGCCAAAAAGCAGCGTCTTGACCGCGTTCCTGCCGATCAAATCCGTGAGGAACGGCTGCGCTACCTTGCCGACGAGAAACGGATCAAGGCAGTGACCGTCTGCTTCAGCGACCTCGAAGGTCGGCTGCATATGTTGGATTATGACAAGAAATTCCTGCTCAAGTCGTGGGATAACCTGACTTTCGACGGCTCGTCGGTGCGCGGTTTCTCCGTCCAGTCGGAATCCGATCTGCGCTTGGCGATTGACTGGGCTGCCTTCTACTGGCTGCCTGCCGACGTATTTGGACCCGGTAAGGTGCTGGTCTTCGGGGAAGTCCTCGAACGCAGCGGCGCGCCCTATGCCGCCGACATGCGCGCCACGCTCAAGGCGTACATGAATCACCTGTACGAAACGCAGGGGATCACCTGCAACGCCTCGAATGAAATCGAAGGCTTCCTGTTCAAGGGCAAACATGCCGAGCAGGAATACATGAACGTGGGCGGGTTCGAGTTCGTCACGACCGGCGGCTATTATCACTCGCTCCCCGGCGACCCGCTGCGCGAATTCATCGACGTGGTGGCGGAAGCGCAGCGCGCGATGGGCTTTGCGAACGAAAAGGATCATCCGGAAGTCGCGCCGTCGCAGTTCGAAATCAACTACTCGTATACCGAGGCGAGTATCGCCGCCGATCAGGTGCAGTTGTACAAGCTGATCTGCCGTCAGGTCGCCCGCCAGCGTGACATGACCGCGTGCTTCCTGCCCAAGCCCGTCACCGGCGTCAACGGCAACGGGATGCACACCAATCTGTCCGTGTCGCAGAACGGCAAGAACTTGATGTGGGAAGCGGGCGGCGTCGAGAATCTGTCCGGTTTCGGTTGGGATTTCATCCACCGCGTGCTGTCGAACGCGCTGGACATCTGCTTGATCTTGAATTCGAGCGTCAATTCGTACCGCCGTCTCGACCCGCACTACGAAGCGCCTAACCAGATCAAGGCGTCGGCGATTGATCGCGGTTCGATGGTGCGCATCCCCTATGGCAACGAGAAGTCTGCGCGCGTCGAAGTCCGCTCGATTGCCCCGGACGCGAACCCGTATCTCGCGCTGTACACCATCCTGCGCACGGGCTTGGAAGGCACGAGCAACCCGAATCTGGATCAGACCGCCATTCTGCCCGATAATATCTACGATGCCATCGCCTGCTTCGAGGGCAGCGCCTACACCGCGCATCTCCTCAGCGACGAAGTGCGTGACAAGTTCGCGAGCTTGAAGACGGCGGCGGCAGATCGCTCGCCGCGTCGCCTCGGCACGCTGATCAAGGCTTCGGAAATTCAATATCACCATGAGGTTCAGAACCAGCATCTCTGGAATCAATTCTAAGTTAATCAGCGACATTCGTTGGGCGAGGGTAACCTCGCCCAAACAGCGGTAGGGATCGCCATGCCCACAGTTCTACGCATCGGTCCCTACCGTTTCTTTTTCTACTCGAATGAGAACAACGAACCTGCGCACATTCATGTGCGTCCTTCTGATAGTGAAGCGAAGTTCTGGCTTGACCCGACCCGGCTTGTGTGGAATAAAGGATTCAACGAACGGGAGATCGGGCAGATTCTTGATCATCTGCGGTCTAATCTCCCCCTCTTGCTGACCAGATGGACTGAGTATTTCGGTGAGGCACATGATGAATCCTGATGCTGTTCCCCGTGAGGAAGATCGCCCGGTAGCGGTGGATTTTGATGGCGGGATGCTGCGCGTCCAGCTTCAAGATGGACGGCTCATCGCTACGCCGTTGGCTTGGTATCCGAGTCTGC
Source organism: Anaerolinea sp. (assembly GCA_014879865.1). Lineage (GTDB taxonomy): Bacteria > Chloroflexota > Anaerolineae > Aggregatilineales > Phototrophicaceae > Flexifilum. The sequence continues at coordinate 2,577 of JACSRG010000121.1, read as the reverse complement.
TCAACGCTTCCCCGGAACAGCGGCAGGCATATGCGCTGAGCGCGGCGGGCATTCACTGGGATGAACTTGACGAAGACCTCTCCGTCGAGGGGATGCTGTATGGCATTCGCCCTCGTCCGCAGTCTGTGAAGGCTTGACATGCGCTACTGGCTGTTCGGATTTTTGATCCTCGCGCTCGGATTTCGGCTTATCCCGGTTAGTGCGCAGAGCGCCGATCTGGCGACTGAAAATGTCGAACTGGTGGAGGGGATCGGGGACTTCGGTCAGCCGATCCTTTCTGTTTCCGGCACCGTCCTCAACACTTCCCCCGGCAGCGCCTACGCCAACCTGATGATCACCGCGCAAGCCTTCGATGCCGACGACACGCTGATCGGCGAGGGCTTTGGCTACCCGGTCAACCAGTGCGGCATCGGCTTGCTGCCCGATTTTGCCCTCCAGCCGGGACACCGCCAGCCCTTCACCGCGCCGCTCGAATTGTTCGAGGCAGATGCCGAAATCGAGCGCGTCGAGGTGCAGATCGATGGGGAAGCCGTCGAAGCGCGGACGCCCGCCTCCCTGACCGACGGGATCAGCGCGGTCAGCGACGCGGAGATCGCCTCGGTTGAGTGGGATACCACCGGCGACTCGTTCCGGTTTGCCGTCGGCTGTCCGCTGGACGTGTTCACCGAATGGATATGGTATCAGTATGCCGTCGAAACGGGCGAAGTCCGCGCGCGTCCGCATCCGCAAGCCGACGTTGTGACCGATGAGCTGCTGGAGCGGCTCGGCTTGGACGCCGCTTTCTTCGCGCGGTCGCTGTTCACAGTCGCGCCGAACGGAGATCGGGCGGTGTTTCAAGACGAGATCAACGACGTGCTGACCAGCGCGCCGGATGGACGCTTTCAACGCCTGCTCTACAACGATCAGCATAACCGGACGCTGCAAGGCATCTACTGGCTGCCCGACGAGCGCTTTCTAGCCTACTACTTCGGCGCGTATGGCGACCCCGTGCTCTACTTCACCGCCGACGGCGAAGCGCGGCGCATCAGCCGGAACATGGACGAAAATCCGCCCTCGGAGATCGTGCCGGGGGTGTCGCGTGACGGACGGCGGATCGTCGTCGCCGGGACGTATGAAGAGCAGCGCGGCTACTTCCTCTACGTGACCAACAACAATTTCTTCGAACTCCTTTTCCCTGCCGAGCCGCCGGGGAACAACACTCCGTCGCCGCTGCCGCTGGTCAACCCGGAAACTGATCTCGTCAACCGCGTGATCGTCGCGCTGGAAGACGACGGCGAAAATCGCCTTGTGTGTTTCAACCGCGATACCGGCGATCTGATCGACCTCGCGCCGCTGCCCTTCCAGCTTGCCCCGGACGAGCGCGCGCAGTGGTGGATTTCGCCTGACGAGCGCCACATCGCGCTGGCGGCAACCGGAGCGCGGGGCGGTCTGTGGGTGATCGACCTCGCGGCGCTGCCAAGCTGCGAATAATAGGACGAGGCATGCCGCAACTATTCTCCTGACTCATGCGTATACACTCAATAACGAGGGGGAATTCGTTTCATGTCAGATCGCTCGCATTCTTGGCTCGACGCGCTGACCGATGGTCAGGTTTTGCGCGATTGGCTGTCGTTGTTCGGCAGCATCTGGATCAGCCTGCTCTACGTCACCCTGTTGATTGCCGGGTTCGCGCTTGGCATCGGCTTATCGTTCATCCTGATCGGGCTGCCGCTGCTGCTGTTTGTGCTGGCAGGCACGCGGACAATCGCCGCAATGGATCGCAAGCTGATGGCGGCGATCATCGGGATCGAGGATGAACCGGAGACGCTCAACGACGTGGATGCGCGCGGCGCAAACCTCGGCGAACGGTTAGGCATGTACTTGGGCAGTATAGTCACGTGGCGCAGTCTGCTGTATCTCATCGCCAAACTGCCGATTAGTATGCTTGCCTTCACGATTTCGATGGTGATCTGGATTCCGCTGGCGATTGAGGTGCTGATCCTCGCGCCGCTCACAATTGACCTGCATATGTTCAGTGTGCGCCTGCTGCATTTCAGCGCCGTCAAGCTGCACCGCCTGAACACGCTGTTCCTGCCGACGCCGAAGGGCAAACGGCGCGTGAGCCGCCTCGAACTGGTCGAAGAACCCGAACCGCGTTACTACATCGACGACGACGGCGAGATCAGCATGGCGAAACGTAAGCTATAATCCGTTCCAGACTACTCTGGAGCGGATACCCTGACACGCAATTTTCGACTCGAACTCATCGGACTTCTCCCCGTTTTGATCCTCGCGGGGGCGCTGCGCTTCGGTTGGGCGGGCGTCAACTCGTTCGCGGGGGACGAGGCGCGCATCAGCTTGGACGCGCTGCGAATGCGCCATGAACTCGTCATGGCGGGGCAGCCCTCGTCGGTCAACATCCCGTTTTTCCCGCTCAGCGTGTGGATTTACGCCATTCCCTACCGCCTCTCGACCGATCCGCTGGTGGCGACGCTGTTTACCGCCGCGTTGAACGTCGGCGCGGTGATCGGCGTGTGGGCACTGGCGCGGACGTGGGGCGGGTGGGCAGGCTGGATCGCCGCGCTGTTCATGGCGGCG
>JACSRG010000408.1 GCA_014879865.1 Anaerolinea sp. | reverse complement strand
ATCTCCGGGTAGCTCGTCAGGATGCTTTCGACGGTCGCCAGCGATTCTTCCATGATACGTTCGCGCAGTTCAAACGAGAACTGCACCCGCAGACCGACGCGCTTCGCTTCTGCAATCAGCGCATGCAGCCATGTGATCGCATTTCGACTGTTCCGGGGTTCATCGTCGATTTCTGCTTCGTGTTCCGGAATGCAGAATGTCCGCTGATTCCGCAGTACCGAGCGGATCGGGTGGTCGGGGATGTCGTGCCGCTGCCCGTAAAAATACTGCCCCGCATAACGCACCTTACCATCGGGGAGCGGTACTTCGTACCATTGATCCGGGTAGCTGTGGAACGTGATGTGATTCAAGCGCAGCCGCGCCAAACTGCGGATGTAGGCTTTCGCCTCGGCGAGAGGATAGCTGGAAATATCCATCGGAAAATTTAGATGCTGGCGAATGCCGCGCCAGTTCACAGCGGGCTGAACATCGAGCGACCAATCGCGCAGCGCGTCCAGCGAGGCATCGCTGCGCCAGTGTGCACCGTCAATCTCGAAAACATACCCGATCTGCTCCAAGAGCGTGTAGACGGCATGGAGGACGCACGCTGCATTGTGACCGGACAGGGTGATCGTGTCGTCTGCCGTGCGGATCGACCAGCAGAACGGTGGATGGTTTTCGCTGACCCGTAGGTCGAATTGAAATGGAATCTCCGCCTCGCTGAACCGCTGTCTGAGCCAGTACGCCAGTTCTTCGGCGGCGTAGGCGAGCGTTGAATTGTGTGCTTCTGAAAGTCGTAAGGGTATCATCACTTGTCGGAGAAATTAAGATAAATTATAATTGATAGTATATCACGTTTTCCTGAAAGTGACAAGCAAGATGCCCGTACTCGATGCACATCTTCACCTGTGGGATCTTCACCGTATGCATTATCACTGGCTCTCTCCGGAAGATGCCATTCTCTACCGCGATGTGACTGCCGCCGAAGTCGAACCGCTGATGCGTCAGGCAGGAGTCGAGGCGGCGCTGTTGGTCGAGGCGGCGAACATTTCCCTTGAAATCCCGTACATGCTGGAACTGGCTGCGCTCCACCCATGGATCAAAGGCGTGATTGGCTGGGCGAGCCTCAGCGATCCTCCCACCGCATACGTGGATCAACTGTGCGGCGTTCGGTTGCCGTGGCTGCATCAAGCCGGCGACGCCGTCATACCGCCGCTGGTGCGCGATCACGGGCTGCCATGTGACATCATCGCCGACGCACAGGCTTACGATGTGGTCAAGCAGCTTGCACAGGGCGCGCCGGAACTCACGTTCGTACTGGCGCATTTCGGGCTGCCGCGCATGACACCCGGCGGGGCGGCGATCTGGGCGAATCAGATCACGCCGCTGGCAGACCTCCCGAACGTCGTCATGAAGCTGTCCGGTCAGCTAACCGCCGCCGATCCGCGACCGCTGACAGCGGATACACTCCGCGACTATGTGGATCACGCTGTGCGGTTGTTCGGTGCGGATCGCCTGATGTACGGGAGCAATTACCCGATTGTGCTGTGGGCAGGCAGCTATGAAGACGATATCGCGCTGCTGCGCGCCGCGTGCGCTCACCTGCCTGCCGAGGTGCAGGTGGCGATCTTTGGTGCGAATGCCGCCCGCGTGTATCGACTTCACCAGCCGTAGTATTCGAACCAATCGAACTCGGCGGCGTTGTCGCTTGCTGCTCCGTTGCTGCTCGCGTACATGCCGATATACGCGCCCGTGAAGCCACCCGCGCGCTGCGTGCTCAGGATGCGACCATCAACCGCGACCGCCAGATCAACCCATGCTTCCGGCGCAAGCGCATAAGCGAAGTGATACGCTTGTTCATGGGCTTCGACCTTCCAGTAGATCATCCCGCCGAATGGGGGCAGGGCGTGTTCCGCGATCACCGTTTCTTCGCCGTCGGCGCGCTGTTCTAAGCGCACGACCGCCGCCCCGGACGGAGCGCCCGTGCAGACGAAGCGAAAATGGAAATTATCCGTTTGGATGAGCGCTAGTCCCGCGCATTCATGAGCGTACGCAGGCGTAAATCGCATGGCGGCACGCGCGGAGAAATGAATATGCTGCTGACGCCGTCCGATGAATGCCGGATTCACCCGTTCGCTGAGTCGTTCGGGCATCAGCTTGAGGCGCAGCCAGCCGGGGCGTTCGCTCAGCGACCAGAAAGGTGAGCGCGGTGTACGCAGGAAGTTCCAGCTCAGTGCGAGGTGGGGCGTGTCGAAATGATCGCAGGCGGGCGGCGACGGAAAGCGACATTCGGGGAGCTGTGGTCGCCGATATTCCCATTCAATCCGTCCACTGCCGGGACTCACGATCAGCCAATCGTCCTCCCAACGCACCGGGACGAGCCATGTTTCACGTCCCAGATTGTAGAAATATCCTCCGTAGGGACGTGATCCGAGCACGACCATCCACCATTCGCCGTGCTGCGTTTCGATCAGATCGGCGTGACCCACATTCGAAATCGGATAATCGCGTCCGAGGTGGCGATGAGTCAGAATGGGATTGTGCGGGCAGTCTTCATACGCGCCGATGAGTGTACGACTGCGCGCCATCGTCACACAGTGCTCGTGGAACGTTCCCCCCTCGGCGATGACTAGATAGTAGTAGTCCCCCACGTGATAGAGATGCGGCGCTTCTGGCACACCCGCGCCGCGCGTCATGCCTGTCCAGAGCACGATCTTTTCTCCGACAAGCTGCATCGTCGTAAGGTCAAGTTCTTGCAGCCAGATTTCGCGCTGTGAGGTGAAACGGTGATCTGCTCCTGTCGGCGTCCGGTTGCCTGCATACCACGCGCGCTCCGCTTCGAAGAACAGCGACGGGTCGATTCCCGGCGCATCGTCTAGGACATACGGATCAGACCATTCGCCTGCCGGATCGGTCGCCTTTACGATGAAGTTGCGGCGCTTGTGCTGCGCATCGGACAGGGTTGTGATGACGTAGAAGGTGCCCGCATGATAGCGGATGGTCGCAGCGAAGATGCCGCTCGACGGCGCGACGCCGTCCAAGTTAAGCTGAGAAGGGCGGTGCAGCGCGTGCCCGATCTGCCGCCAATGCACAAGATCGCGGCTGTGGAAGATCGGCACGCCCGGAAACCATTCAAACGTAGAGGTCACGAGATAGTAGTCATCCCCTACTCGGCAGATTGAGGGATCGGGGTAGAAGCCGGGAATGATCGGATTACGGAAGGTTGAGCTCATAGGTCATGTTTCCGGGGTGGGTGATGCCGGGTCGATGAGGTTGAGGGCTTTGAGATCGTGCCAGAATTCCGCTGGAATAGAAACATCAAAGGTTGACAGCGTGTCTATCAACTGTACGACGCTTTCGATACCGAGCACCAGCGTATGGATTGCCGGATGCTGGCGGACAAACTGCGCCGCCGCTGCCTTCAGCGGAACTGAATGGCGCGCACAAACGTGTTCCAACTGGCGTACCTGTTCCACCACCTGAGGCGGCGCGGTACTGTAATTGTACTTCGCGCTGCTGGTGCTGCCGGTTGCGAGAATGCCTGTGCTGTAAATGCCCGCCGACCAGACGGGAATGCCGCGCGTATGAAGCTCGTTTAATAATGGAAGTGCCGATTGATCGAGCAGCGTGTAGCGTCCTGCGAGCATGACGTAATCCAGTGGCAGTGCAGCAGCATAGCGCTGCGCCGCCGCAAGCGTCCCCGTCCCGATGCTGATCGCACCTATCAACCCCTGCGCCTTCAACTCGGCAAGCGTCGGATAGGTTTCATCGAGGATGAGCGTGTAGGCTTCCTCGATGGGATCGTGAATGTGCAGCACGTCAACTTTCGCCATGCCCAACCGTTTGAGACTGCCTTCGAAACTCCATAACACCTCGTCACGATGGTAGCCGCGCACCGCCTCACCGTTCACACTCCACAGGCATGCTTTCGTAGAGATGAGAAAGTCGCTGCGCCCGCGTAGTGCCTTGCCGACGATGTCCTCAGCTTGGAACGCACCGTACCACGGCGCTGTATCAATCAGCGTGACGCCGCGTTCGAGCGCCACATGCAGCGCCTCGATTGCTTCGTCGTCCGGCACTTCACGATACAATCCCCGGAACGATCCAGTCCCGAATGCGATTGGGGGCAGTGAAAGACCCAATCCTTTCCTCCTTGTCGAAGATCGAATATAATTTATATTTGATATGCACTATTTTACCACGCCGTGAAGATGGAATCGAATCGTGAAAATTACCGACGTCAAAGTGCTTGTGACCGCCCCCGGTCGAAATTATGTGCTGGTGAAGATCGAAACCGATCAACCGGGTTTGTACGGATGGGGAGATGCGACGCTCAACGGGCGTGAACTGGCGGTTGCCGCCGCCCTGCGCGATCATCTAGCTCCGCTGCTGATCGGTCGCGATCCCGGTCGCATCGAGGACACATGGCAGTTCCTGTTTCGCGGTACGTACTGGCGGGGCGGACCAGTCCTGATGACGGCGCTCGCGGGAATTGATCTCGCCTTGTGGGACATCAAAGGCAAGGTAGCGGGCTTACCCGTCTATTCTTTGTTAGGAGGGGCAACCCGCGACGGCGCGCTGGCGTATCGTCACTGTGACGGACGCGACGCTCAGGAAATCGCCGATAATATCCGCGCTGCACAGGCTGCCGGTTTCAAAGTGTTTCGCGCTCAAATGGATGTGCCTTCAAGCCGAGCTTTCCCGGACAGCACTTGGATGGATTTGACGACCTATTCCCAACCATTTGAGGATGAGCCCTATCTGCGCGCGGTTCCAGCCATGTTTGAAAGGCTGCGTCGGGAACTTGGAGACGAACCACAAATCATCCATGATGTTCATGAACGGCTGACGCCTATTCAAGCAGGGCGGTTAGCGGCGGCGGTGGAATCGTACCACCCGTTTTTCTTAGAAGACCCGATTCGCCCGGAACATAAAGAGAGTATGCGGCTTGTACGCCAGAGCAGTCGGACGCCGCTGGCGATGGGGGAACTGTTCAATCACCGGTGGGAATGCCTGCCGCTGATCACCGAGCAGTTGATCGATTACGTGCGCGTGGATATCGCCCATATCGGCGGCATCAGCGAAGCCCGCAAGATCGCCGCAATTGCCGAAGCGTATCATGTGCAGATGGCGTTTCATGGTCCGCCGGATATTGCGCCGATTACCCATGCGGCGAACGTCCATGTGGACATGGCAATCGCGAATTTCGGCGTCCAAGAAAGCTCTAAGTTTCCGGCAGAGGTGGAGGATGTTTTCATGGGCGCGCCCTATTTTGAGGATGGTTATCTGAAAGTGTCCGCTGCACCGGGACTGGGCACCGATGTCGATGAAACTGCTGCGGCACGTTATCCATATCGCCCCGAGGAATATTTGCCGACGCTGCGGCGCGCGGACGGAAGTGTACAGGACTGGTAGATGCGCGCCTCTGATCTGTCTCAGATGTTTCCCTCACTTCCCGTCCGCTACGGCGAACTGCGGGATCAGGTCGCGCTGGTGACGGGCGCAAGCCGGGGGATCGGTCTAGGCATTGCGGCTCGTCTCGCCCGCGAAGGGATGCGAATCGTCATCACGGGATTGGAGAGCGACGAAGTTGCCGAAGCGAGTACCGCCTTACGCGCTCTCGGCGCTGATGTGAGTGGTGTCGCCGGGGATTTGCTGGACTCGACGTTCGTCGACTCACTGGTGGATAGGACGCTCCAGCAGTACGGCGAACTCTACCTGCTCGTCAACAATGCCGCCGATATCCGCCGCGCGCGCGCCGCCGACCTGCCGCGCGAGTGGATCGAGCAGCAGTGGGCGATCAATGCGCGTGCGCCGCTCATCCTCAGTTTGCAGGCAGCGGCGGTTATGCAAGCAAACAGCAGTATCGTCAACATTTCGTCGGTCGGAGGAGGTAGGGCGCAGCTTCCCGGACTCCCTTACGGCATGACGAAGGGGGCACTCGATGCGCTGACTCGTAATCTGGCAATGGACTTAGGCGAACGCGGCATTCGGGTGAATGCGGTTGCGCCGGGGTGGACTCCCATGAATCTCGATCCCGAAGCGGACGCCGATTATCTGCGGGAAGTCTCGCAGTATGTGAGTCTGCGCAAGCCGTGTCGTCCTGAAGATGTCGGGGCGGCGGTCGCATTTTTAGCATCGGACGATGCCAGCTATATCACCGGACAGGTGTTGTATGTCGATGGCGGGTTAAGTATGCAGCTTCATCCGCCAGATCAACCTATCTAACCTCAGCAGCGAACAGCCGGATCGGTACTTCGTGCGACTCGCTCACACCCCTGAACCCTCTTTGCTGCCTGACAGGACAAACAAAACCCTTTTCAAACTATGTAGGCTCAGGGCGGTAAACTGTAATTGTCCTCATGCGCAACCGGAACTGAAACGCACGAGGCTGCCGGAGCGGTTTCTCACTGAAGGGAAGAAGCAATGCTTACCACGACGCAGCTTAGCGCCGAACAAATCGAACAGCTTATCAGCCAGCTCACCGTAGAGGAGAAAGTCGCCATGATGGCGGGCGCGGACATCTGGCGCACGGTCGCCGTGCCGCGCCTCGGTATTCCCGCGCTCAAGATGAGCGATGGACCGAACGGCGCGCGCGGTGATGCGTTCCGCGATGGGAAGAGCGCCGCCGTGTTTCCGGTCGGGATCGTGCTGGCGCAGACGTGGAACACCGCGCTGGTCGAGCAGATCGGCGCGGCGATTGCCGAGGAAGCCAAAACCAAAGGCGCACAGGTGATCCTCGCGCCGACAGTCAACATTCACCGTTCGCCGCTCGGCGGGCGCAACTTCGAGAGCTACTCTGAAGACCCGTTTCTGGCGGCGCGGATGACGGTCGCGTATGTCAATGGCGTGCAGGGGCAGGGCATCGCCGCGATGGTCAAGCACTACATCGGTAACGAACAGGAATTCGAGCGCTACAGCATGAACTCGATCATTGACGAGCGCACGCTGCGCGAAATCTACCTACCGCCGTTCGAAGCCGCCGTGCGCGAGGCGCATGTGTACGCGATCATGGCAAGCTACAA
>JACSRG010000665.1 GCA_014879865.1 Anaerolinea sp. | reverse complement strand
GCCGACCGCGTTTTTGAGTCCGAGCGATGCTCCGGCGAGGACGTGTTTGCCCAAGCGCGGCAGATTGACGATGTGATCGACGCGGTCGAGGATTTCGGCGACATGCAGCTCATCCCCCCAGTGATGCGCGCTGTCTGCCGGGATCCCCGGCACGTAAGCCTGCGCAAACGGGACTTCCTCGAAACAGTGAATCGTCGCGCCCGCCGACTCAGCGGCGGCGAGCAGCCCATTCCGGCGCATGTTCTCGCGCGTTGAGCCGGTCGTTTCGGCGGCGAGATGGCGCACGAACTGCGCGCCGCTCATATCGCCGACGTAAATCGTGCCTGCGCCCGCCGCTTGCAGCGACCGGATCACGCCTGCGAGCACGTCCGGCGAAGTGACCGAGGGCGCGCTGCGGTCGGAATTACTGGCAACCTTGACGAACACCGAGTCGCCGGGACGCAGCCACGCGAAATCGGTCGCGGCGGAGAGGGCGGTCTGCACCGCGCTGGTGGTCGGCGTGTCGGCGGGGTTGAACGTGTGCAGATGGACGGTCTGCCGTGTGCGTTGGACATATGGGCGGATCGGCAGCATGAACGAGGCAAGCGAAATTCCTGCCGCCTTGAGTAATGTTCGGCGCGAGATGTTTTGCTTGCTCGATTCTGACATGTTGACCGCCCTTGCTGCCATTCAACCAGTTTCATGATAACGCGCTTGCGGCGCACGCATAGTGACGATTATCACTCTCTGAAAATCAACTTGCTTGACAAAGACCGCAATCCATGTTTTACTGGAATTGAACCGGTTCAATTAGGTGCTGACGATGCCGACCATTCGCGATGTTGCCCGCTATGCACAAGTCTCCGTCGGGACGGTGTCCAACGTCCTCAACGGCAGCCCGCTGGTCAAAGAAGAGACCCGGCAGCGCGTACTCGCCGCGATTGATGCGCTTCAGTTCCAGCCTTCCGCCGCTGCTCGAACGCTCACCACGCAGCGCACGAACTTGATCGGCATGATCCGCACGGAACTGCGCCCGCAAAAGAACCGGATCGAGACCGACCCGATGGTGCTGGATTTGGTCGAAGGGATCACGAGCGCCGCCATCGAAAGCAGCATCGGCTTGACCTTCTGGACGATCCCGGTCGGGCGGCGCGAGATGGAGTTGTACAAGCGCGTCGTCAACAGCCGCCAAGTCGATGGCTTGATCCTGTTCGCCTTGCGGGAGAATGATCCCCGCATCGCGTTCTTACAGGAACAAGATTTCCCGTTTGTCACCTTCGGACGCCTCGAGCCGGAACAAAGTGACAACTGGGTCGATCTCGACAGTGCTTACGCTATCGAACTTGCCACCCGCCATGTAATCCAGCTTGGACACCGCCGCATCGGGTACATCTCACCGCCGCACGAACAGTATCTCGCCCGCCAGCGCTGGCAGGGGTTCGCCGACGCGATGAATGCCGCCAACCTACCCATCGATCACCAACTGGTCTACGAAGGCGATTACAGCGAGAAATCGGGTCAGATCGCCGCCCATGTGCTGCTCGACCATTCACACCCGCCGACGGCGATTGTCTGCAACAACGACCGGATGGCGTTCGGGGCGATGCGCGCGGCGCAGGCGCGCGGATTGGCGGTTGGACGGGACATCTCCGTGATCGGCGTGGACGACATCCCGATGGCGCGCTACACGCATCCACCGCTGACGACCATCAGCCAGCCGATTCACGAGATCGGGCAGGCGTTGTTCAATCTGCTCGTCAGAATCATCAACCGGCAGCCGGTCGATGGGCTAGGGGGGCGGTTGTTCAAGCCGGAACTCATCGTCCGGCAATCGACGGGCACGCCGGTTTGAGGTGTTTTTTTGAGGAGGAATTGAAACGGTTCAAACCGTTTTCGTTCAATTAGTAGTGCAAGCGTTTGTTTAGGAGTGGAGCATGAAGACTAAGATCATTCTCGCCGTATTACTCGCCTTGTTTGTCGTCGTTCCCGCTGCTATTGCCCAGAGCGAACCCGTCACGATTACGTTCTGGCATACGTATAACGAAGTGTCGCCAGAAAATCAGACGCTCGTCGAGACGCTGATCCCGATGTTCGAAGCCGAACACCCGAACATCAACGTCGAGTCCGTACCGTATCCGTATGATGGCTTCCGCCAAGCACTGCTCACCTCGGCGGCGGGCGGCGAAGGTCCCGATCTCGTCCGGCTGGACATCATCTGGTCACCGGAATTCGCGGCACAGGGCGTGCTGATGAACCTGAGCGAACAGATGCCCGATTTCCAGACATTCGCCGATGGCGTGTTCCCCGGTCCCCTGTCCACCAACCTCTATCAGGGCGCGTACTACGGTCTGCCGCTGGATACCAACACCCGCATTTTCATCTATAACCCGGCAGTCATGCCCGAAGCCCCGGCGACGATTGACGAACTCGCCGCGATGTGCGAGAGCCTGCCCGAAGGCAGCTTCCTGTTCAGCGATGGCGGGACGTATGGTTGGGCGCTGCTCCCGTGGATCTGGAGCTTTGGCGGCGACGTGACTGATCCTGAAATCACGACCGCGTCGGGCTACGTGAACGGCGAAGCGTCGGTGGCGGCTGTGCAGTTCATCGCCGATATGGTTCAGAGCGGCTGCTTCTCCGATGGATTCATCGGCAGCGGGCTGGATACGTGGGGCGGCTACTTCGGCGGCACGATCCAGTCGATGCTGGAAGGTCCGTGGTTCTACCCGACGGCTGAACAGCAGTACCCCGATTTTGAAGTCGGCGCGGCGCTGATGCCTGCGGGCGCGGGCGGTCCGGTCTCCGTCGTTGGCGGCGAGAACGTCGTCGTGTTCGCCGGGACGGAACACCCCGAAGAAGCGCTCGAATTCCTGCGCTTCACGCAGAGCGAAGAATACCAGCTCGAAATGTCGAAGGTGGGTCAGCTTACCGTGCTGAACAGCCTGCTCGATGACGAATACTTCGTCGATCACCCGTACTACGGCATGTTCCTCGAACAACTGCAAACGGCGAAAGCCCGCACACCGCACCCGGCGTATAACGAAATCGAGACGGTGCTCGGCGACGCGGCGCAGCTCGTCCTGCGCGGCGAAATGAGCGCCCAAGAAGCGATGGACTTGGCGGCAGAGGAAATTGACGCCCTGCTGGCAGACAGCTAATCTCTCACCATCGGGTGGTTCGCCTCGGCTAGTCCGGGCGAATCACCCACTCTCGTTCACTGGCAGGGGATTCAGGCGATGAGCATCAACCTTGCGCGTTCGCGCGCCGCGACCGGAGCGTCGTCCCAGAAGCGGACTGCCGACCGGAGCAAACCCTACTACCGCCCCTACGTACCTTATCTGTTTCTCATTCCCGGTCTGGCACTGTATCTGATCTGGACGGTCTACCCGCTCCTGTATCAACTGTATATCAGCTTCTTTGACTGGAAGATCATGCCCGGTCAAACGAGCGAGTTCGTCGGTTGGGCGAATTATGAAGCGGTTTTTGCGGATCGGACGTTCTGGTTGGCGATGCGCAATACGGCGACCTATGCGGTCGTCACCGTCGCGGGGCAGATAATCATCGGGCTGACGCTGGCGTTTCTCGTCCACCGCGTCACCATCGGCAAACGCTTCTTTCGCACGGTCTACTATCTGCCCGTCGTCACGTCGTGGGTCGTCGTGAGCTTTTTGTTCGTCTACCTGTTCAGCCCCGGCGATGCGGGCTTGATCAACTTCGTGCTGACCCAACTCGGCGCGATTGACAAACCGGTGTCGTGGTTGGCGGGCGCAGACACCGCATGGATCGCGATCTACAGTCTCGGCATCTGGAAAGGGATGGGGTGGGCGATGGTGATCTTCCTCGCCGCGCTGCAAGGAATCCCGCCCGAATTGTACGAAGCCGCCGCTATCGACGGGGCGGGCGAATGGCAGCGCCTCCGCTACATGACGCTGCCGCTCATCCGCCGGACGATCTTTTTCGTCCTGATCGCGCTGATGATCGGCGGGTTTCAGGTGTTCATCTCGGTGCTGCTCATCACAGGCGGTGGTCCCCTGCACCGCACAGAGGTCGCGCTGACGTACATGTTCGACGAAGCCTTCGGCAATTTGAACTTCGGCTATGGGGCGGCGCTCAGCTATGTACTCGCCATCGTGATCGTCGTCGTCAGCGCCGTACAGTCGCGGTTGTTCGGGCGCGGCTCTAAAGACGTGGAGTATTGACCATGATCGCAACGTCGAGCAGTCAACAGCGCTTTTTGAACATCGCCATTTTTCTCGTCCTGTGCCTCGGCGTAATCATCGCGGTCGCGCCGCTGCTCTACATGGCATCGACGGCGCTCGGCGGCGTCGCCTACGTGCAGACCTACCCGCCGCGCTTGATCCCCGAAACCATCAACCTTGAGAATTTCCAGCAGGCGTTTGCCAGCCGCAATTTCGGGCGCGCGTTCCTGAACAGCGCCGGAGTCGCCATCGCTACGTCGGTCACGGTGACGGCGCTGGCGTCGATGATGGCGTACAGCTTCGCCCGTTTCGAATTCCGCTTCAAGCGTGTCATTTTCGGCGCACTGCTGATTATGATCATGATCCCCGGCGTCGTGCTGCTGATCCCGCAGTTCGTGCTGGCAAAGAATCTCAGCCTGATCAACAGTTTGCCCGGTCTGGTGCTGGTATACAGCGCTGGCCCGCTGGCGTTCAATACATTTTTGCTGCGCGGCTTCTTCGAGAACCTCCCGCGCGAACTGGAAGAGTCCGCCATTATTGACGGCGCGAGTCCGTTCACGGTCTTCTGGCGGGTGATGCTGCCGCTCGCCGCGCCTGCGATCAGCACGGTTGCCGTGTTCAGCTTCTTGGGCGCGTGGGATGAATATTTGCTGGCGCTGAACTTCCTGACCGACGAGTCACTGCGCACACTGCCGATTGCCATCGCCAATTTTCGGGGTCAGCACGCCTCCAACTGGGGGCTGGTCTTCGCCGGGTCGCTGACAGCGGTCATCCCGACGGTGCTGCTGTTTGTCTTCTTCCAGCGGTACTTTATTCAAGGTATAACTAGTGGGGGAGTGCGGGGTTAATGCGACTCGTCTACCGTTTGATCACGATTGTTTTCTTGATTCTGTTACAAGGGGGCACTGTGTTCGCCGTCGAAGCAACGCTGCGAATTCTTCCCGATAAGGGCTTTTACTCTCCGGGCGATACCGTTCAACTGACAGTGAGCGCCAGCGCGGGCAGCCAAGTGCAAGCGCGTATCTCCTATTTGCGCACGGTCATTACGACGCTGGACGCGCCGCTGGTCGGTGGGGAAGCCAGCCTGACGTGGACGCCGCCGCCTGAAGCGCCGCGCGGTTACGGCGTGAGCGTCACGATCCTTGACGAGAACGGCACGACGCTGGCAGCGCAATCGACGGCGTTCGACGTGCTCAACCACTGGATCGAAGCGCCGCGCTACGGCTTTCTCAGCGATTTCAACCCGGCGCGCGTGAACGATACCGCTGCCATCGAATGGATGCTGCGCCATCACATCAACGGCGTGCAGTTCTACGACTGGCAGTATCGCTGGGAAGACCTGCTGCCCGAAACGGATCGCTTTGACGATGGGTTGGGGCGTCCGCAGTCGATGGTTACGATCCGCCGCCTGATCGATGGGCTGCACGCGCGCAGCATCGCCGCCATGCCTTACACCGCGATCTACGGCGCGTCGTGGGCGTTCTACCAGCAGCATCAAGACTGGGCGATGTTCGACGCGCGCGGCGAAGCCTTTACCTTCGGCGACAACCTGATCGGCATTATGGATCCGACACCGGGGTCGGCGTGGAATGTTCACCTGCTGAATGAGTTCGCCGATGTACTCGACAACACGGCATTCGACGGCATCCATATCGACCAGTACGGGTCGCCCAAGACGGGCTTCGACGGCGAGGGTAACCCGATTGACCTTGCCGAGGTCATGCCGCAGTTCATCGACCAGACGGCGGAGATCGTGCAGGATCGGCGCGGCGACGCCGGGGTGACGCTGTTCAACTCGGTCGGCAACTGGCCCATCGAGGCGGTTGCGCCTTCGCAGCAGGACGCCTCCTATATCGAAGTATGGTCGCCGTACAACGATTATCTCGACCTCAACCGCATCATCACCAACGCGCAGCACTGGGGCGATGACAAGCCGGTGATCCTCGCGGCGTACATCCACCCGGATCGCGTGATCAACTGGCGCTTGGCGAATTCGGTTATCCTTGCTAGCGGCGCGTATCACCTTGAAACGGGCGAAGCAGGCGTCATGCTGGCTGATCCGTACTTCCCGCGCTTCGAGCAGATCGCCGACGCCGATCAACCGGTCTTTACCCGTTACTATGATTTCGTCGTGCGCTACGAAAACGTACTGTCGGTCGGGACGACGGCGGGCGAGTCGGCGCGCCACAGCGCGATCAGCGTGGATGACGTGCGGATGCGCGGCATTCGCTCACGGGATCGCGTCGTCCCCATCGTGCGGACGGGCGCGGACTTCGAGACCTTCAACCTGATCAACTTCCTCGACATCGACGTGTCCGACTGGAACGGTGTGACCACCGTGCCGCCAACGCCGCTCACCAACCAGCCCGTGACGATCAGTGTGGAACGTCCGGTTGCGGGCGTCTGGGTTGCGTCGCCGGATAGTGAGGCAAGTATGGAGGCGGTCGCGCTTCCGTTCGCCATCGAAGGCGGGACGCTGAGCTTCACGCTGCCGCGCCTCGACTACTGGACTATGATCGTCGTGGAGTATGAACATGGCACTTAGCACGCTCAGCCGCCTACACGGGCACAGCCAGCAGGTCATTCTCGATAATCAGCAGGCAGGCGGGGGCTATCTTGCCTGCCCGACCATGCCCGATTACCAGTTCTCGTGGTTCCGCGATGGCGCGTTCATCGCCTACGCGCTGATGCTAGACGGTCAAACGCACCCCATTCCGCACAAAATCGGCTTTGCGGCGCAGTGGGACAGCGCACTCAAGTTTCATCAGTGGTGCGCGCGCATGATCAACGAGCGGGCGGAACTACTGGAGCGCAGCATCGCCCGCGCTGCTGCCGGTCAGCCGCTCGTCCTGCTGGACACGCTCAACGCGCG
>JACSRG010000380.1 GCA_014879865.1 Anaerolinea sp. | reverse complement strand
TGATCTTGGACGCTGAACAAGTTATCCATGAGATTGTCCTGCGAGATGTAAATCCGCTAGCCATTCGCAGACCTCGCGGACTGCGCCGTGACCGCCGGGAGTGTCGGTTTGCAGCATGGCATGAGGCAGTACGCGCGTATGTGCGTCCTGTACGACGATGGGCAGTCCGACGGCGGTCAGTGCGGGTAGATCGTTGACGTCGTTGCCGACAAAGGCGATTTGATCGAGCGGAATGCCCCGATCCCGCACGATTTCATCCAGCGCGGCGCGCTTATCCGGGCAGTTCTGCACGCAGTCGATCTTCAGCTTGCGCGCGCGGGCGCTGACCACCGGGTTGGCTTCCGTCGAGATGACGATAGTCTGCACGCCGACGCTTTCCAGCCTTCGCAAGCCGATGCCGTCGGAGCGGGTGCAGCGTACGGCTTCACGCCCGTCCTCGAAGACGTAGACCATGTTATCGGTGAAGACTCCGTCGAAATCGAAGGCGACCAAGCGAATGGCACGGGCGCGTTCGACCGGCAGCGGAGCGTCGTGGGGCAGTGAATGCATAATTGACTAGCCCAGATCGACGAATGGGATTTGCGCGCGTTCGACAAGTTCGCCGTGTATCGCCTTGTCGATCACGTGGTCCCATTCATATGGCGGCAGTCCAAACCCGCTCGGCGACTTCATCGTGAAGCTGTCAAGGCAGCGTTCCAATTCCTTACGGCGTCGGAAGGTGCTGATAACAACGGACAAACAAGGGGATGCCATTTCTCGCTTTTCTCTCATGACCATGCCTAAGGGCGTTGACTAGTTCGACGGGAAGTTCCAATCAACCACCGTGAACACACTCCCAAACGCTTTTTTCGGTGGGAGCACAATCTCCGGGATGCGTGACCAGACGACGTCAAAGTAGATTGCCTCGTCGATGACATCTACATCATAGGTGCCATTGCCCAGATACAGTGATATAGAAAATGAACCGGGGGCTAAGAATGGTTGGCGAAACGTGGCAGCAATTTGTGCACGTTCTCCGGTTTTGTTTTGGTATATCAGTCCATAGGATTTCATGTTCGTCGCGAACACCGTCGTGCCGAGGTGATCTTTGATCATCAGTCCAAGCGACATCGTGCGAATATCGTTCGGCGTTCCCTCAACTTCCACGACGACCCGCAGCGGTTCGTCCACCTTGAATTGGGCGGTGGGGGTGCCATCGACCGACGTCAATTGGACCTGTTTCAGAAATGGCTTGCTCGTGCTGCGACGACCGGGATGCTGCTCGAGGCTGATTTTGTCGGTCGAATTGGCGACGGAGAGATACTGACTGACGACATCGGCGGTAGGACCTTCGACAGCGATTCTGCCGTGCGACAGCAAATAGGTGCGCGAACACAGGTTGACGACTGCCGACATGTTGTGCGTGACGAACAACACCGTGCGACCATCGTTGGCGACAGCGTTCATCTTGTTCAGGCAGCGCTGCTGAAACGCGGCGTCGCCGACGGCAAGCACCTCATCGACAATCAGAATGTCGGGATCGAGGTGCGCAGCGACGGAAAAACCCAAACGCAAGCCCATGCCGCTCGAATAGTGCTTGACTGGCGTATCGATAAACGTCTCGATGTCGGCGAAGGCGACGATCTCATCGAACTTGCGGGCGATTTCAGCGCGCTTCATACCGAGGATTGCGCCGTTTAGATACAGATTTTCGCGCCCGGTGAGTTCAGGGTGGAACCCCGTACCAACTTCGAGCAGCGCGCCGACACGTCCGTACAGATCGGCGACGCCACGTGTTGGCTCGGTGATGCGCGACAGGATTTTGAGCAGCGTGCTCTTGCCCGCGCCATTGCGCCCGATAATGCCGATGACCTCACCGTGCTTAATCTCAAACGATACGTCTTGCAGCGCCCAGAAAGTCTCATTGAGTTCTGAAGCGCCGTGCGCTTGACCGCGAAGCAGGGCGCGCGCGCGCCGTGCGGGTGCAGTTAACCCCTTCATCAACGAGTCTCGGAACGTGCTGTATTTCTCGCGCTGACCCGCAATTTGATAGGATTTGCTCAAGCCCTCTGCGCGAATGGCAATGTCGCTCATACTGGCAACCTCAATGCTGTGTTTCGGACGGGCAACTTGATCATGGGCTCGGCGATTTCGCCTCCGCGAATAGGATGGTCTCATGCCGGACGGGCGTGAAATGACCGATATACAGCGCGTATTCCGGCACGAGGCTCTTGATGTACTGGGGGATGATGAAAAAGTCTTCGGGTGAATGATAGATGGCGATGGCGAGACGCGGTTTGAAGCGGCGAATCGTGTCGGCTGCGCCTTTTAAAGCTGCCAATTCCGCGCCTTCAATGTCCATTTTGATGAAATCGACCGAAGGCAAACCCTGCTCGCGTACATAAGTATCAATCGTCCGGGTCGAAACGGTGAACTTGCCGCCCTCCGTGATCTTGGATTTCACGCCGTTCGCATCAAACGAAAGCGTCACATCATCTTGATCCCAGACTGCTCTCTCGACGATATGGATGCGCGCTTTGAGCGCCGGGTTCAAGTCGAGATTGGCGCGCAGAATGTGCAGGTTGGCGTCCTCAAATTCAAAGGCATGGACGCTGCCGCTCTCGCCAGCTTGCTGGGCGAAAAATACAACCGTATCTCCCCAACACGCGCCTGCGTCGATCACCACGTCTCCAGAGCCAATCTCGACGACGTTCGACCCGACTGCGTAGCGATACTGCTGGAACATGAAGATTTCGGCGACGAGGTTTTCATGCGAATGGAGGGTCAACGGGATGCCGAGGGGGTGCAGCTCATACTTGTCGAGATAATCCGTAATCGCTTCCGAGTAGGTGGGCAGGGTATGCGTTTCGCGGCGCAAGTTGTTGATTGCGTACGTGTGCGCTTCTGCCTGTTTGGTAGGCGTGATCGGCAAAGTAACGTTTGGGTAGCCGATCAAGCGTCCCATGATGACCGCCAGCATCACCTGACGGGACGGATCGTCGCTCAACCATTCGTAGACCTGCTCGTGTTCTGCGCGGTGCTGTTCTAGGAACTTAAGGCGTGGGTTGGTGATTTGAAACCGCCATTTCCCTAGCGTTGCTCGCGCTGCCCGCTTGACCTGACCTACGATTCCCGGCGAGGTTCTCCTGTCGAGCGCCTGATGATAGGCTTTTCCGAACAGGTGCCAGAAATCCTGCGAATACCGACTCATGATTCGCCTTCTTGAACTAAGCGGACTAAACAACATCCGCAAACGACCGTTCGATGCGGCGGAAGTAGAGCGCTCCCGTGATCAACAGCAGCGCCGAAACGATGGTCGAGACAAGCAGCGTTAAGCCGGGGGCGGTATCCGTACCGAGCAGCGCCCAGCGGAAACCCTCAACCACGCCGGTCATCGGGTTGATGCCGTAGATCGCGCGCAAGACCGGGTTTTCGATCAGGCTGCTGGGGTACGCAATCGGAGTCGCGAACATCCAGAATTGTGTCAAGAACGGAATGGCATAACGCACGTCGCGGAACTGCACGTTCATTGCTGAAAGCCACAGCCCGACACCAAGCGACGTAGTGAGCGCGAGAATCAGTAGGAAGGGCAAGAAGATGATATTCGGCGTGGGGACAATGCCATAGTAGAGCATCATGCCCAGCAAGACGAGAAACGCCAGCGCGAAATCGAACACGCCGGAGATCACGCTCGAAAACGGGATCACCAGCCGGGGAAAATACACCTTTTTCAGCAAATTGGCGCTGTTGACTAAGCTGTTGGACGACTGCGTAAGCGCGTTGGAGAAGAACGTCCACGGGACGAGCGCGGCATAGCTGAAAATCGGATACGGGATGCCATCCGACGGCACGCCCGCCAGTTGCCCGAAAAAGAGGCTGAAAACAACCATTGTCATGAACGGTTGAATAATTGCCCACGCAATGCCGAGAATCGTTTGTTTGTAGCGTACTTTGACATCGCGCCATGTGATGAAGTAGAGGAGTTCGCGATATTCAACCAGCTCGTTGAGCTTGAGAGCGACCCACCCGTGCGATGGTTCAATACGAACAGTAGGGGGTTGATCCGGCTTTTCAGTGAGCAGTTGGGGCTGCTCATTCGTCTGTTGCAACAAGCTCATGTTTGGTTGTTGTCTCCATAAACACCCGCTGAATCGCTGTAGAGGGTGGATCATCGAAGTGGAATGTGATGAACTTCACGGGCAAACATGTGTGATTATACACGATACAGATAACGTCACAAGAGTACTTTTCTTAATTATTAGTATTGCTGCGACTCTCGGTACGGATTGTCGAATGTGAGCAGACAATGGTAAACTCAATCGGTCAAGTTGGGGATACCGGTCGATGCATGCGCATCGCGAAAGGTATGAAGGGGTGATCAGTGAACTACCAGCGTCCAGAAAATGAGTTGGTCGTGTTATGCAGTCGGGCAAACCTCTGTGACGACGCGCAGACTCGCATAAAGACCCTGCTGGATGAGGACACTTTTGACTGGGATTACTGCTTCGATTTTGCACGCCATCACCACGTGACGCCCCTGCTGTGCTATCACATGGAGCGCCTCAACTTACCGAACGTTTCCCAAGCCCGGCGCAACCAGTTCAAGGTTTGGTATCACCGCCATTCGTTTCGCAACCTGTTTTTGACTTCCGAGCTGCTCAAAACCCAACGCATCTTCAAGGGACGGGAAATCCCCGTGCTGACGGTCAAAGGTCCGGTGCTGTCGAAGATGGTATATGGGGATGTCACGCTGCGCGAGTACGCCGACGTCGATCTCGTCGTGCGCGTTGACGACATCAGCCGCTTGAAGGAAGCGCTGCTCAATACGGGCTACAAGCTGGACGAAGAGACGCGCCTCGAAAAAGATTCGATCTACATGCAGTCGCATTACAATTACCCGTTCACGCACCAATCCGGCGTGTTCAACCTCGAAGTTCACTGGCGCTTGTGGGAAAGTGAATTCGAGTCGTGGCTGCACACCGATACGATCTGGCAGCATACCACGCACGAGATGATGTCTGACAACGAATCGGTGATTACTCTCAACGGGCATTATCTGCTGCTGTACTTGCTGGTACACGGGACAAAACATCAGTGGTCGCGGCTTTCGTGGATTTGCGATGTGAACGAGCTGCTGTCCAGCGATGTCGATATCGACTGGGAGGCACTCCGGGATTATATGCGCACGGCGCGGATGCGGCGGGTGGTGCTGCTCGGTTTGCTGCTGGCGCGTGATCTGCTCGGCGCAGCGCTGCCGGACGCGATCGTCGACATGATCAACGCCGACCGAGAACTGCACCCACTGGCGAACGAGACGTATGCCGCACTTTTTGCTCAGAAACCGCAGGATAACCGTTTGAGCTACTTCTTGCGCATGCGTGAACATCCCATCGATAAGGCGCGGCACGTGCTGCGTATGTGGGGGCGGCGGATGGTGCCATCTATGCAAGACACGGAGTGGATCAAGCTGCCGCGCAGTTTGTATTTCCTCTATTATCTGGCGCGTCCGGTGCGCATTCTTGCGAGTGCGATTTGGCGGCGCTCCGCAAACGAAACAAACAGCGTGAAGGATAAGACTTGAAGCTGTTGTACCTCACTATGATTACGCCCGCCCCGTCTGAGGTGTTTCTCGCGGTCGAGGTGCGCGGGCTGGTGCAGCGTGGGAACACGGTGAAGATCGTGGCACTGCGCGGACGACTGCCCGAACATGACAAGCTCGTCGCCGATCAGCATTTGGGGGCGGTCGAAATCAGCGCGCCGCCGTATTTTTCCGCGCGGACGCTGGCGGATATGGTGTACTGGACGCGCCGTTCGCCGCTGATCGTGCTCTGGTTGGTGTGGGCGGTGGTGGCGCGCTGCTGGCGGCGTCCAAGTACGCTCCTGCTTTCTTTGGTGCTCGTGCCGAAGTCGTTCAGCGTGGCACGCTACGTCGAACAGGAAGGCTTCGACGCCGTTCACTTCGCATGGGGGCATTACCCGGCAGTGACGGCGTATCTGCTGGAACGCCTGATGCCTGATCTGCCGCTGACGCTGGCGCTCGGCGCATATGACCGGCTCCGGCGCAATCCAATGACCATCCCGGCGGCAAATCATGCGGATCGGGTGCTGACGCAGAGCGAGCGCAACGCGCAGTTGATCCGCGATGACTGGCCCCGCACGACGACGCCTATACAGGTGATTTATCGCGGAATCGAGATCAATCACCTGAGGGCGTATCGCGGCGCGCCGACCACGCCGGGATTGATCGTGTCGTCGGCGCGGCTGCTGCCGCACAAGGGACATCAGAACATGATCCGCGCGCTGCACAAGATTCGCGCGGCGGTGCCACAAGCGCATCTTATGATCTTCGGGGCGGGCGCGTATCAAGCCGAATTGGAACAGTTGATCGCCGACGAGGGGTTGACGGACGTGATCACGCTCGGCGGGCACGTGCCGCACGAGCAGTTATTCGCGGCGACGGCGCGCGCCAGTGTCTACACGCTGGTCAGTGAGCGCGATTGGCTGCCCAACAGCTTGAAAGAGGCGATGGCACTCGGCGTGCCGGTGATCACGACGCCCACGACCGGCATGGAAGAACTCGTGCAGGACGGCATTACGGGCTTGGTTGTGCCCTATGGCGATATCGACGCCACCGCCGACGCCGTGATCCGCGTGTTATGCGATCCGGCGCTGGCAGAGCGCTTGACGCGGGCGGCGCTGGAATCCATTGAGAAATTCGACATCGAACTGACGAGCCAGCAGCGGCACGATCTCTACGAAAGTTTGATCGGACAGAAACACAACCGCTAGTGCGCGTGCTCTAGCTCCACCAATATTTCGCCAGTCCCGCGTCAACGACCGGTACGCGCTCGTATGAGTTTGCGCGGCGCTTGATCGCTTCCGGGCACGAGCTGCTGTGATCACGTCGCCGGGCTGCCTGCCCGAACCGTACCGCAGCGTGCCGACGACCACGCGCACGGAGATCGACGGGATTCCCGTGCTGATCACCCCCGTTCCCTATGCCCAGACTAGGATGTGTCTGCAAACTCATTGTAGCCCTCATCCCCCGTCCCCTTCTCCCTCAGGGCGAAGG
>JACSRG010000416.1 GCA_014879865.1 Anaerolinea sp. | reverse complement strand
TAGGTGAACTGATGCACGCGGGCGAGGTCGCCGCGCTGCACCAGCACGGTGCCGGTCTTGCTTTCGCTCTCTGCTTCGGGCAGGGTCAGCGTGAGCACGGTCGGGAGCATGGCAGATGTTTCTTTTTTGGGCATTTCACATCCTTTTGATGTATAAGAATGACTGTCGATATGGATTGGATAGGATCAGACTTGACTGAAGGAGCTTCTCCAGCAGAGGGCACTGTAGCTTCCCGTAACTGGAAGCCTCTTGCGCTTATTGCCATATGCGCATTTGCAGTTGTGTATGGGATAGCAGGTAGCTTCGTTCCTGAAGTGCCTTATCTAAGCGATGAAGTGTTGATCTATCCCTTACTTCTGCTTTACAAAGACACACCGTTTTTCCACATTGTGACGGTGATTTTTGCTGTTTGTGTCGGCATCTGGATCATATTCCGACTCAAAATGTTTCCTTCTCCCGATCGTACTTGGATTGCTGGTGTATTGATTTTGAGTGTGGGAATGATCACATTAACCGCCGGAAAAATCTTTGCGCCGGATTACCGCCATCACGACAGCATAGAAGTCACTGGACACCTCTATCAGTTAGGAAGCAGCAGGGGTCCGGATTGGCCCACTTTGCAGTATCTTGTATACCGCTGTGATCAGAATGGGTTGATGTGTGAGCTTGTGGATGTGCCAACCTCTGGAATCGACCGGAGTCAGTTACCATCCGGTTCACTGGGAGACAGAAGTGCGTCGTTTGTCGTCTCCGATATCGGTGATCTGCTCATTGCGGTAGATAACATCACTTACCCTGTTTCGCCAAACAGTCCTTCATAGACAGCAGATTCGATCCCGATTTTGGTGCAGATGTCCTTAAGTAGGATCGATCCACACACATAACAGTTTCCATAACCGGTACGTGGTTTAACCCGAAACTCGGGTGTCGGTCGGCATGCTTGTGGCGTTCCGGGAACGGGCACGCGCCGTTCAGCCAGTCGCCGCGTGGCTTGCACCCGGACGCAAGCAGTGCATCGGCGACACGGTAGATGCTGTCAGCATTGAGCGGGATCGGCGCACGAGTGGCAGGTCTGCTTGCTGATGATCGGCGAGGTTGTGGACGATCGACCGACAGATACGATTTGAATACTTCGAGCGCATACCGATGTTCGTGAAGCTCAATCACCTGGCAGAGTGCATTGCCACGCATGGGCTTGTTGTTATGGCTCTGGGGAACACGCAAGCTCTGCGCGACGCTGAGATGGTCGCCATGCAGTGCAGTCGCCAATCCGCGCAGCAGATGACGCGCGGTTTGCAGATTGGCTGTCGCTTCGTCGAGCCACCAGTAAGCATGGTATCCGCCGCCGCTGGCGACGATGCACGATGGCGCTGGATCGGCGCATTGCAGCCGCCTCAGGGCTTCGATAGACGGATCATCCACATCGACGAACAACGCCGGGAGCGCGACGACATCCGCAGCGCCGCCGCGCTGCCAGCGAGTCAACCCCGAACGACGCAATCCAACCGCGAAGTACGCGCCCCAACCGAGCGCGTTCGCCCGGTCAAGGTCTGCCAGGGCAGCGCGCAATGCAGCCGTATCATGGACGGGAATATGTCGGGAGGGCGTATTGTGTTTCCCGTCGGGGTGAATGGCGGTGAGCGTGAGACAGGCATCGGCGTACTCTGTATAGTGGGAGAACAGCGCGGCGAAGAAGGCTTGACGCTGCTCCATGTTGTGCATGGCATCAGAACAACGCCATTTGTTGAGTGAAGGTTTCAGCGGGGACGGCTTCGCGTCGGGGAAACACCAGCGGTTCGCGCACTTGCTTGCGCTCCCGTTTCGGCGCTGCCGTCGCACGAGACGGTGTGACGATGTGCAGGGCAGGTGTGGAGTTGGACTGATCCCCCGACAACGCGATGAGTTTCCCGGCGACTTCCCGCTCGAAGCCGGGAAAGACGATGTGATGTTCGGTCATCCATGCCGCGATTGCGTCCCCTGTTCCGCCATCCAGCAGCGCCAGCAGTTCGCCGCGCCGCTGCGTCCACAGCGTTTCGTCGGTGACGATATGCACGGTTTCCAGATATGCCGTGATCGCTTCGATTGGACGTACTGTGTGCTCAGTCGTCCGTTTTTCGACAGGCTCAATCGGCGTGATTGTCGCGCCCAGTTCCAGAGCCGCCGCGATGAGCGCATCGGGTTCATCAGCCGTGACGTCTTCAGCAACGAGAGTCACATCCTCGATGTTCCAGTAGGCAGCATCTTCCTGATCGATCTCGCCGACTTTCGCCTCTGCCTTGAATAATTCCGTCGGATCGAACAGCGTCTCGTCACGTCCGATGGCTTCAAGCAACGCCTCCTCGAATCCTCCCTCGCCGTCGGTCAGCGCATCCAGCCCGGTTAGTCCGATATCGCCGGTGAGCAATTTCGCGGCACGCTGCTTGCGGCTCATGAGCTGCACGGCGGTTTGTTCCATTGTGCCTTCAGTGAACAGGTAGACGACTTTGCAGTGCGTGTGCGTCTGGTTGAGGCGGTACGAGCGGGCTGCCGCTTGCATCATGGTCGAGAGATTGAACACGATCTCGAAGAAAATCAGCGTCGGGAAGTGGATGAGATCCAAACCCGTCTTGACCAGCTCAGGGTTGCACAACACAACATTTACGCCTTTAGCGATCTCGCGCTCGATGACCGCCTCGCGTCGCTCGGCATCGACGGTGTTAGCAAGGATGAATGTCCGCGCTTGAGGAATATGCTCGCGGATCAGCTTTTCCAAGCGGGGCTGTATATCTCTGGTCGCGGTTTGGCGGAAGTAGATCACGCACGGACGATCCGCTACCAGTTCATCACGCACGAGGTCGATGAGTGCCTGCTCTTTGGCGAAAATGCGGTCTTCGCCGTAGGAGGGGATCGACGCGACGGTGTGCGGCTCTTTCGCGCCGGTGATCGGGTGCTTCAAGTTGTGGATCACTTCGTACGGGCGGAATGGCGCATTCACCCACCCCATCGACCATTGAAGATATGCACCCCTGAAAGTGGTATCGCCCTCCCAGCGGCGCTGGATCAGGTAATCCTTGAGGCGCTGACGGGTGCGGTCATATTCGGCGTATACATCGGCATCGAGTTCAACCGGGAGCGCGATTTCTTCGTACTGCGGGAGCGCCTTACCCAAGTCGCCGAGCGAGAAGAAGATCGCATGATCCAGTACTTCCGCGACCAAAAGCGGCGAAATTCCGGGAGCCTCCTCGTAAGGTCGCTCGTACGTCGATGTTCCCGTATACGCGCCGGTATCGCGGTCATACGAGGGACGTTCTTCGACGACCTGCTCACGGACACCCATCTCACTCACCCAACGCGATTCGGCGCGACCGCGTTGATTTGCGCCTTCGCTCACTACCTCCTGAAAACTCCGCGTGCCGCGCTGTTTGCGGCTGAAGCGCTTTGCGCCGCCCCAGTTATAGCGCTCACGGACACGGGGATTCAGCGCGTACTCAAGGTTGAAGATCGACGAGGCGCGTCCGTTGAAGGGCGTGCCGGTCATCGCCAGCACCTTCTTCGCCATGCCTGCCATGCGCGAAAAGGCTTCGCCGTTTCCCGTGTCGCCGTGCTGCGCCTCATGCACCTCGTCCCAGATGAGCAGATACACGCGATCCGGGAACATGCGCTTGAGGTACTCATCGAGACGGTAGCGCGGGTTCTTGGTCGCGTATTTCTCGCCGGGCTTCGGCTGCGAACCGCGATCCCGGCTTTCGCGCCAGAGCGGTGCATTGCAGACTGCACATGACCGTTTGCCGCCTTCGAGCCACGACAGCGAGGCGGGTGCGCTCACGCCTTTCTTCTCCTGCATGACGGTGTTTCCGCAGTGCGGACATTTCGGCACACGCTCCCGCCGGATACGCTGGTGGGGCAGATAGCCATCCGGGACGAGCGCGCCGTACCGCCAGAGCGCAGTGGCTTCGATGCGCCAGACAACCGATGGCTCCCATGCGCATCCGAGTTTGGTCAGGTCGCGCTTGATCAGCCCGATCTTTGGCACGTTCGTGGGCAGGGCTTCCGCACGGTGTAGGAACGACTTGACCGCTTCGTGCCTATCCAACCGTTCGATGATTGCTTTCGGCGCGATGCTCGCCAGTTCCCGCTTCCATTTGTCGATCAAGTGGGGCGGTGCGATGATGAGCGTGACCTGATCCGGGCGCATTTCCCCCTGAAAGGCGGTGGCGACGTGGGAGGCGATGGCAATCGCGGATGCGCCTCCGAGCGCCGTCTTCCCTACCCCCATTTGTCCGACGAGCAGGATGCTGTCGCGGTCTTGCAGCCCGCGTGTGACTGCCGCGATCACGTGCTTCTGCGCGGTGTAGAGCGTATATTTTCCTTTGAGGCGGATGCGATCCAGCCAGCGCCCCATCCCATTCAGATCGAAGCGATACATCGGTTGGAACTTGGCATTGAGGTACTGAGCAAGTGATCGCTTATTGGCGGTGATGAAACCGAGCAGCGCCTCATCGCCTTCCATCTCGACCGTCGTGCCGTCGCCGCTCAGAAGTGAGAGTGTGGTCGAAGGTTTCAAGCGGATGGTCGTTTTCTTGATCTGACGTTCGGGGTCGTTCGGATCGGCTTCGACCTCCACGCGGGCGATCTGCTCGACATGGCGCGTCTTGCCGCGCAATGCAACTCGTCCGTACTCGGTCGTCTCGATGACAGCGCCATCGGCAACGCCTGCCGCCAGCACAAGTGCGAGGTGTCCCGGACGCGGCGCGACGACGGGTTCGATCTCAGCGGTCGGTGGCGGCACGTCGAGCAGTGCTTGAAAACCGCCCGTCTTCCATGCACCCTGCTCTTCGATCAACTTCAGTCCAGCGGCCTCATCGAGCATATCCGGCGCGAACACAAACCGCTGAATCGCACGCGGTGCGGGCAGTCGGTAGAGTGGCTCTGCTTGGACGGTGAGCGGCTGCGGGTGGTCCCGATCGCGGACGATCTGCTCATACAGCTCGGCGGGATCGAGCGGAACGCCCTTGATAGCGGCGACGACCATTTGGTCATACTCACCGAGATGCTTCCCCGGCAGCGCCCACACCTCGACACGATTGCTGTGCTTAGCGAGGAAGGCTGCCGCTTCGCTGGTAATGTGCTGTTGGTAAATGCACCACAACGCCAGTCCGCCGTCCTGCACCCACTTCCACGCATGGCGCAAGTAGCGGAACTCGACGCGCTTGCTGCCTGACGCGCCTGCATCATGGTCATACGGCGGATTGAACCATGCCGCACCGAAGGCGTTGTTGGAGGCGACAAGTCGCTCCACGTCGCAGCGCACCGCCTGGGTTGCCCCGAAACGGGCGATGCACGCCGCCGCCCGTTCGCCATCGAGTTCGTTGGCATAGGGCGTGACGTTCCACGCCTTCGCCGCCGCTTCGAGAAACGCACCTTCCCCGGCAAACGGATCGAGCAACCGCACGGCGGGAGTCGCGGGCGCGACTAATGAAAGGAGCGCCGGGTAGTGGCGCTCCTCGATGGGCAGATAGCCCATGATCATTTTGGACTCGGCTCGTGCCATAATAGGTTACCTTTGAACTTAGGCGAATTGGAGGTCTTCTGTAGGTTTTCAAACTTGTTGAACGGGGCGTCAAAATACCTGCGCCAAGTGCCACAGTTTTTGCGGAAATCCTCTGAAATCGGTTCGGAGTTGAGCTCAACTGAGGGGGAATTGGCACCTGTGCTTAAGCGGGGCAGACTTGATTTGACCGTATACTAAATGTGTGGGCTCTAACTACGGAATAGCTCGGATGAATGACAAGAAGAACCCAAATTTTGCGTGGATGGCTTTAGCAATGATCGTTCTTAGCGCGTTAGCTTGTGCTCAGGATTGTATGGGCAGTTCAGTTTGGGTGAGAGGCTATGTTGTTAATATTCAAGACGAGCCTGTAGTGAACGCATCGATCGAAGTATGGAATGATGGCTCTTTTGAACTTCCTGCGATTAGCCTCAGCGCCCAAACTGATAGTGCTGGTTGGTTTGTAACCGATAGTGCATTCAGCTATGGTTGCACACCGTTTCAGGTAAGAGTCTCTGCTGAAGGATACGAGACTAAAACACTGACCTTTTATCCCCCTTCTGCTGAAGGATTTCCTGACGAACTGCTAGACGAACTCACGATTCAGTTGAATCCAACTGGGAGTTAATCTGAGATAGCTCAATCGCGTTTGTCGGTTATCTTGTAACTCCGAAACGAAACGGGTGTATCGGGACTTTCATTTGCCCCAAAACAGCGATGCTGAGCTTTGTTTTTCCAATGTAGCCCAGAAAAACGCGGTGATTTCTCACCTAAGCGCGAAAAAAGCGACAGGTTCAGAGTGTGTGTTTTTGAACTCAAATCCGCTTCGTTTTCTTCGCAGTTACACTGGAATCCCGTTTCATTTCGCAATTACGGGCAAAGCGATAGCGTTTGCTGCCAACCCGCCTGTGATCAGTCGTGTCCACGCATCCACATCCAGATCGACACTGAGGAGGTCGATCCCGCCCGCTGAGCGCATCTTGCGGATGAGCATCGCTCGCTGACCCGCCTCGTACAGGTACGCTGACCAGCCCTCAAAGACCGGGATGTTCACGAGCGGCATGACATGCTGCTTGAGCTTGGCAACGGCTTGGGCTTCGCTGGTGCGAAAGATGAAGGTGGTTGCTTTGCCGCCGTAGTTCGGTGTGACCGCCCAGTCATGCACCAAGATGAGCGAGGCGAACCGCGCTTCGGGGAGATAGTGTAGATACGGGTGATACATTCCCGAATTACCCTCCCCAGCGGTGAGTTCGACAGCGGGCGCATCCGGCGGCACGACCGACACCACATCGCCTTTCGACAGTTTCGCTCGGATGGCTTCTACGCCCATACGCGGTCCCGCCATATTCACGTAGATGCAGATACCTTCGTGAACCGCATAGCCGAAACAAAATACCTGCCCGGTGATGCTGCCTGTCAGTTCCCCGACATAAGCCTGATCGATGTGTGCCGTGCGTCCATTCGTGAGCGCTGCACCCTGCACTGCGGCGATAGGCTCTGCCTTCACCGAACGGATCGCAGTCTGCACTGCGTCGAGCGGCTCA
>JACSRG010000124.1 GCA_014879865.1 Anaerolinea sp. | reverse complement strand
GGTCATTCTGGTGACGGGCGGCGCGTCGGGGATCGGGCGGGCGACCGCGCTGGCGTGCGCGCGCGAAGGGGCAAAAATCGTTGTCTCGGACGTGAATGCCGCGCTCGGCGAGGAGACGGTCAGCTTGATTCAGACGCAGGGCGGCGGGGCGCTGTTCGTCGCCTGTGATGTGTCCAAGTCGGCGGATGTGCGCGACTTGATCGCCGAAATCAAAGCGAGTTACGGGCGCTTGGACGGCGCGTTCAACAACGCAGGCGTCGGCGGCGTGATGCGGCTGACGCACGAGCAAGACGAGGCGGATTGGGACGCGCTGATGGGCGTCAACCTGAAAGGCGTGTGGCTGTCGCTCAAGTACGAAATCCCGCTGCTGCTGGAAACCGGCGGCGGCGCGATTGTCAACATGGCGTCGGTGGCGGGGCTGCAAGGCTTCGCCAATGCGATTGCCTACAGCGCCAGCAAGCACGGCGTGATCGGCGTGACGCGCACGGCGGCGCTCGAATACGCGGCGCGCGGCATCCGCGTGAACGCCGTGTGCCCCGGTTTCACCGATACGCCGATGGTGCGTGATATGGTGCAGTACTTCCCGCAGACACAGCGCATGGTCACCGGCAACCCGATGCGGCGCATGGGGGAGCCGAACGAAATCGCCGAGGTCGTGGTATGGTTGTTGAGTGACAAGTCGTCTTTTATGACAGGACAAGCTCTCGCCATCGACGGCGGGCTAACGGCAACTTAGGACGTAGGAGAACATCATGCGGATCGGGATTATCGGAACGGGAAACATTGCCACTGGTTTGGCAGGGCGGCTGGTCAAGGCAGGGCATCAGGTGATGTTCGGCTCGCGTTCGGCGTCGAAAGCGCAGGAAGCCGCGCGCCGGTATGGCGCACAGGGCGGCACGCAGGCGGAAGCCGTCGAATTCGGCGACGTGATCTTTCTGGCGATTCCGTTTACCAGCGTACAGGGGCTGCGCCAGAGTTTACCCGGTCTGCGCGGCAAAGTGGTTGTCGAGACGACGAACGACTGGATGGGACAGAGCAAGCAGTCCACTACCGCACAGATTCAGAGCTGGCTGCCGGATTCGAAAGTCGTCAAAGCCTTCAACTACACGTTCGCGCAAATCCTCGCGCATGATATGGCGAAAGATGTCGAGCGCCCGTCTGCCTTCATCGCCGGGAACGACGGCGGCGCGAAGAAGTCCGCCGCGCAGGTGATCGAGAGCATCGGCTTCGATGTAGTCGATGTCGGCAGCGCCGACGACGCGATTCATCTCGACCATCTGGTCAAGTTCGTGGTACATCTCGGCACGGAAAAGGGCTACGGAACGAGCGCCGCCTTCAAACTGATCAAGGTTTATTAGTCGATGAACGATTACAAGCTGCCGGACTCGGCACACATCGGCGGCGTGCGACTGCGCGTCAAGGAGATGGAACGCGCGCTCCAGTTTTACCGGGACTTGCTCGGCTTTACGGCGGTGCGCGGCGAAGATAACACCGTCACACTGTCGGATGGACAGTCCCCGCCGATCATCACGCTGGCGGAACACCCGGACGCCATCCCCAAGCCGCGCCGCACGACCGGGCTGTATCACGTCGCCATCCTCACGCCAGATCGTCCCGCGCTCGGCAAGGTCTTCAAGCGGCTGATCGAGTCGGGCTATCCGTTCGACGGCGCATCCGATCATGTGGTGAGCGAGGCGCTCTACCTGCCCGATCCCGACGGCAATGGCTTGGAAATCTACCGGGATCGTCCGCGCGAAACATGGGTGCTGATTCAAAATCAGGTGCAGATGGATACCAAGCCGCTCAACGTGCGCTCGCTGCTCGACGACGCCGATTCGTCGGCATGGACGGGCATCCCCGCCGGGACGATCATCGGGCATGTGCATCTGCATGTGTCGAACCTCGCGCGGGCGGAAGCCTTCTACGCTGATCTACTCGGCTTCGACGTGATGCAGCGCACGTACCCCGGCGCGCTGTTCATGGCGGCGGGCGGCTACCATCATCACCTCGGCACGAACACATGGGCGGGGGCAGCGCCGCCGCCGGCGCGTTCGGTCGGGCTGGACTGGTTCGATCTGGTTGTCCCCGGCGCGGCTGACGACCTTATGCGGCGGATTCACGCGGCGGGGCTGCCCATCGGCATGGACGACAGCGAAGCGGTGCTCGTTCACGATCACGACGGTAATTACGTCCGCATCGTCGGGGAATAATCGGTTTCGGCTAGTGGCTTAGGAAAACGACTTGACACTTCAACTCGACCGGATCGCGGCGTTTATCTATGCACACCCCCATGGCTTCCCAAACATGGTGGATTTACCCTACCGGCTGTCCTCGTGGTCGCTTGACGACCCCGACAATCTCCGCATCTGGGAGGAAGACGGTGAGATTCAGGCGATTGGGATGCTGCAAATGCCGTGGCTGGCGTTGGATTACGTGTGCCTGCCGTCCGCCGAACATCTGCTGCCGGAAATCTTTGCGTGGACGGCGCAGCGTGGCGAAGCCCTTGCGCGCGCAAGCGCTGAAGAACTTCCGCTTGTGATTCGCATTCCACCTGCTCGCGCCGGACACATCCCGGTTGTCGAGGCGCACGGTTTTCAGCTAGACGACGACTGGACTATCGTTCACCTGTCGCGGGAATTAACAGCCCCCCTGTCTGTGCCCGATCTTCCTGAAGGGTATGCTTTTCGTACCCTTGATGGGCGCGTCGAAGACTACGTCGAACTCCATCAAACTGCCTTCGGGTCGAAAAACATGCGGATCGAGTGGCGCGCCCGCAGCTTGACCATGCCGCAGTATCGCCCGGATCTCGATCTGCTGATCGTCAATCAAGACGATCAGGCGGTCGCGTTCACGATAGGGTGGCTGCACAACGCTGTCGGTCAAATTGAACCGCTGGGCGTCCACCCGGATTATCAGCGGTTGGGCTTCGGGCGTGCGATCCTCTTCGAGGGATTACGGCGCTTGCAAGCGAACGGCGCACAGCACGCCCGCATTGATTCCTACAAGTTCAATGACCCGGCGCTCGCACTGTATCAGTCACCGACCAACGGCAGCTTTCGCCCGGATTTTGAAGCAGTCGGCTACGTGCGCGTCTTCGGCGCATAAGGAGAGGACGAGGCTTGGCGGTAAGCGCGTAGAATAGCGTGAATGCCATTTCAACACCCGCATACCTCGTCCTTATTCAGTCCCGCTAATCCGTTGCCGCCTGCATGAGCGCGTACAGCCGTTCCGCCATCGACGCCGGGTCGGGGTGGATGCCGTCTTGCAGCAGCGCCGTCTCGAAGACCTGCTCGATCACCGTGTCGATGATCGGGTTTTGCGGATCAAGCGCCAGCTTGCCGCTCAGGTTGTAGAGCAGCGGGTGGCGCGGGTTGAGCTCCAGCATCTTGACCGGCAGTTCGTAATCGCGATCCATCAGCCGGTTGATGCGGAACATATTCCGCGATGGGTCATTTTCCTTGCTGACCAAGCGCGCCGGGCTGCCCACCAGATTCTTGCTCTCGCGCACTTCGGTCACCCGGTCGCCGAGCACCGCCGCGAAGCGTTCGCGCAGCGTCCCGAATTGATCGTCGGGCAGTGCCTCGCGCGGCGCTTCTTCATCCGCCGACAGTGTACCGATCTCGCTCAGGTCGATGTCGGCTTCGTCCACGTTGCGCAGCTTATGCCCGCTGAAATCGGGCAAGCCCATGATCATGACCGGATCGACCGGATCGACGAAGTACAGCACCTCGATCCCGCGCTGGCGGAAGGCGTCTAGGTGCGGCGAACGGCTGGCGCTGGCGTAATCGTCGCCGATCACGTAGTAGATGTCGGTCTGGTTTTCCGCCATGCGTTCGACGTACTCCGCGAGCGTCGTCCATTCGTCGGCGCTGGCGGTCTTGGTCGAGGGGAACATCAGCAGCGGCTCGACGTCGGTACGCTCTGCCGGGCTGACGACCACGCCCTGCTTGATCGCCCGCCCGAACGCCTCGAAAATCTTGTGGTAGACCTCCGGCTTGTTCTTTTGCAGGCGCTTGAGTTCGCTCAACACCTTGTTGGTGATCGTCTTCTTGAGGTTCGCCATGACGCGATTCGCCTGCACGCTCTCGCGGTTGACGTTGAGCGGCAGGTCTTCGCTGTCCACCACGCCCTGCACGAAACCGAGGTATTCCGGCAGCAGGTCGGTCGTGTACTCCTGAATCAAGACTTTGCGCGCGTACAGCTTCAAGCCGGGTTCGCGCCGCGCCAGCAGCGGGTTACGCTCGTTGGTCGCGGGGATGTACATCAGCGCGTAGAACTGGAGCGGCACATCGGCGCGCATGTGGATGCGATGCAGCGGCGACTCCCAGTCGAAGGTCAGCATCTTGTAGAACTCGTCGTACTGCTCGTCGGTGACTTCTTTGCTCTCCTGCCGCCAGATCGCCACCTGCTTGTTGACCGCTTCCTCTTTGTCGCCCACGTAGATCGGGTAGGCGATGTAATCCGAATGGCGGTGAATGACCTGATTCAGCTTCCACGTCTGCAAGAATTCTTCGGCGTCCGGCTTCAAGTGGATGATGATGTCCGTCCCGCGTGATTCGCGTTCGGCAGGTTCGAGCGTGTACGTCTCTGCGCCGGTCGATTCCCACGCATACGCCTGTTCGCCGGGCGTCGCCGAGCGCGACACCACGCGCACTTTGTCCGCCACCATGAACACGGAGTAGAAGCCGACGCCGAACTGCCCGATCACATCCTGCCCGCCGGAGGTCGCTTGGCGTTCCTTGAGCATCTGCACGAAGGCTTTCGCGCCGCTGTGGGCAATCGTGCCGAGATTTTCTTCCATCTCGGCGCGGGTCATGCCGATGCCGCTGTCGCTGATGGTCAGCGTCTTGGCGGTTTCGTCGGGCTTGAGCTCGATGTAGAGTTCCGCGCCCGCATCGACGAGGTTTTGATTGGTGAGCGATTCAAACTGCACCCGCGTCAGCGCATCCGACGCGTTCGAAATGAGTTCGCGCACGAAAATTTCCCGATCCGTGTAGAGCGAGTGGATCAGGATGTCCAACAACTGTTGTATTTCGGCTTTGAAGGCGAATTGTTCCGCCATAGCAGCACCCCTGTAAAACAGAATCCTATGTGTCTACTGTTTTAACAGGGGTGTGTAAGAATCGTGTAAAAACTTTACCGCGTGACGCGGATGTTGTAGCGCCCGCCGCTGCCAAACGCGCTGACGACGAGATAATACGTCCCGTTCGACGGCAGCGTGATCGTCAGCCGCGAGTCGTAGTTGCCGCCGCTCATGTCGATGTCGTCGTTCATACCAAGCAGGCGATTCTCGCTGTCGTAGACATACAACTGCGGGTCGAGATCGGTATCTGTCGCCTCGACATTGATCGTGATCGCCATGCCCGCCGAGCCGCTGAAGGTGTAGTAGTCGTCGTCAAACGTATCGACATTCCCGGCGATGGACTGCCCCACGTCAATCGCGCCCCGGCTGTTGGCGCTGTTCCGGTCGAAGATCGCCGCGCCGGGCGTGCCTGCCGCAATCGTCCCGAAAAAGCCCTGCACGTCGGGGTCGGCAGTAACGGTCTGCATGATCTGGTTGAAAATATTGCCGATCTCTCCTCCGGCGCGGGCGAACAGCGCGGCGGAAATCACGCAGCAGCCGAGCGCCAGCACGCCGACGATTGCCAGAATCATCACGACCGGGTTGTTGCCGCTGCTGCGCTGGCGCGGCGGCGGTCCGAACGTCTCGACCGGCGGACGCGACTGGTAGCTTGATCCGCTGCTGCTCATGAACGGGTCATCGCTCGAAAAGCTGGACGCACCGCCGCCGCTCGATCCAAAAGTCGAAGACGACGAGCGGCTAAATGGGTCGTCATCCACGACCGTATTGTCAACATCGTCGAACGAGAAATCATCCACCTTCGGGCGGAGCTGTTCCTGCAAGCGCTCTAACATGCGGCTGGCGCGTCCGTCGTCGGGACGCAGCCGGAGCAGTTGCTCCAATGCCTGCACCTGTTTTTCCGGCTCGGTGAGCGCATTTGCCAGCAGCCACCACGCATCGGCGTTGCTGCGGTCGGTTTTGAGGATCGGTTGTAGGATGGCGACGGCTTCGCGTTTCTTCCCCTGCTTGATGAGTTCGTAGGCTTGGCGCATTTGATCGCTGGACATGATTCCCCCTGCTAGATCGATGTAGCACCTTTCAGTATATGATCAGCCGCGACTCTGTGCATCCTGCTAAATAGGGGTAGAATGCAGGCGGTACTCTCGGTAGAGGCAGATTATGTTCCGACACCTCCCCTTCATTCTGATCTTGATCGCCTACCTGATCACCGGCGCGATCTACGCGATCCGCACCCCGGACTGGCAAGCGCCCGACGAACCCGCGCACTACAACTACGCCGCCCAGATCAGCGCGAACGGCTGCTGCCCGCTGATCGAACCCGGCGATTGGGATTCGGCGTATCTGGAAACGCTCAAGGCGGCGCGCTTCGCCCCGGACTTGCTCGGCGATCTCGACGCGATCCAGTATGAGGATCACCAGCCGCCGCTCTATTACGTCCTCGCGGGGATGGTCTACCGGCTGACCGGCGGCAGCTTGATCGCCGTGCGCCTGCTTTCCGTGATTCTCGGCGCGGGGATCGTCGCCTGCGCGTATGCCATCGGGCTGGCGCTGCTGCCCGCGCGCCGCCCGGTCGCGCTTGCCGCCGCGCTGATCGTCGCCTTCATCCCACAAAATCTCGCGATCATGGCGTCGGTCAACAACGACGCGCTGTCCGGCTTGATTATCGGCGTGACGCTGTACAGCTTGATTCTGTACCTTAAAGGAGATCGCCGCGCACCCGAATGGACATTAGGTGTGTTTGTCGGGATCGGCTTGCTCACCAAAATGAACACGATCTTTCTGGTCGGGCTGGTCCCGCTGATTCTGCTGCTGCACTGGTGGCTGACGACGGATCGGCGAATCGCCGTGCTGATGCGGCGGCTGATCGCCTTCGCCGTCCCCGCGCTGATCCTCGGCGGGTTGTGGTGGCTGCGCAATGTCGGCGTGTACGGCTTCCCCGACCTTTTCGGCTTGGGGCAGCATGACGCGGTGGTCGTCGGGCAGCTTCGCACCGCCGA
>JACSRG010000126.1 GCA_014879865.1 Anaerolinea sp. | reverse complement strand
CGCCTCCGTCGTGACCAAGCCGCTCGTTGGGCTGACCGTCACACCTGCCGTGTCGTCGTCCGTGTTGGTGACGCTCACATCTGCCGCCGTGATCCCGTTGTAAGCTCCGTCCGCGCTGCTGACCGTCGTAACGATGCTGTAGCCAATGTCGCCATCGTCGATCAGGTCATTGACGCCCGTCACCGTAACCGCCTGCGCACTGTTCCAATTCGCCGGGGTGAAGGTGATCGCCGTCGGAACTGCCCCTTCGCTCAAGTCACTGCTCGTCAGATTGACCGTGACATCAGCGGTCGGTTGGCTGGTCAGCACGACCGTGAACGCTGCCGTGCCGCCCGCTTCCGTCGTGATTAAACCGACCGTCGGATTGACCGTCACGCCCGCCGTGTCGTCGTCCGTGTTGGTGACGTTCACATCTGCCGCCGCGATCCCGTTATAGGTTGCGTCGCCGCTTGTAACGGTCGTGAGGATGCTGTAGGCAATGTCGCCATCGTCGATCAGGTCATCGACTCCGGTCACGGTGACGATTTGCGCGCTGTTCCAATCCGCCGGGATGAAGGTGATCGCCGTCGGAACTGCTCCTTCGGTCGGGTCGCTGCTCGTCAGGTTGATGGTGACATCGCTTAACGGTTGGCTGCTCAAGACCACGCTAAAGGTCGCCGTACCGCCCGCCTCCGTCGTGATCAAACCGCTCGTCGGGCTGACCAGCACGTTCGCCGTTTCGTCGTCCATGTTAGTCACGCCGACATCCGCCGCCCCGATCCCGTTATAGATCGCGTCGCCGCTCGTGACGGTCGTCTGGATTGTGTAGCCGATGTTGCCATCCGCCAGCGCATCATCGACGCCCGTTACCGTGACCGTTTGTGCGGCATTCCAGTTCGCCGGGGTGAAGGTAATCGCCGCCGGGGCTGTGCCTTCGCTCAAATCGCTGCTCAGCAGGTTCACGGTAACATCTGCCGCCGGCTGACTCGTCAGGATGACGCTGAACGTCGCCGTGCTGCCCGCTTCCGTCGTCACCAGCCCACTCGTCGGATTAACGACGACGCCCGCTGTATCGTTGTCCATATTGGTCACGCTGACATCTGCCGCCGCGATTCCGTTATAGACGCTGTCAAGGCTGCTGACCGTCGTCACGATGGTGTAGCCGATGCTGCCATCCACCACCGCATCATCGACGCCCGTCACAGTGACGTTCTGTGCGCTGTTCCAGTTCGCCGGAGTGAAGGTGATCGCCGTCGGGACAGTGCCTTCACTCGTGTCGCCGCTCAACAGGTTCACACTGACGTTTTCCGTCGGTCGGCTGGTCAGGACGACACTGAACGTCGCCGTGCCGCCCGCTTCCGTCGTGACCAGACCGCTCGTCGGGTTGACCGTCACGCCCGCCGTGTCGTCGTCCGTGTTGACCACGCTGACATCTGCCGCCGCGATCCCGTTATATTGGACGTCGCTGCTGGTCACGGTGGTCTGGATCGTATAGGCGATGTCGCCATCATCGACCAGATCGTCCACGCCTGTGACGGTGATAGTTTGCGCGCTGCTCCAATTCGCCGGGGTGAAGGTGATCGCCGCCGGGACTGTCCCTTCGGTCGTATGGCTGCTTGTCAGGCTGATCGTGACATTCGCCGTCGGTTGGCTCGTCAGCACAACGCTGAAATTCGCCGTGCCGCCTGCTTCCGTCGTGACTAAGCCGCTCGTCGGGCTGACGTTCACGCCCGCCGTGTCGTCGTCCGTATTGGTCACGCTGACATCCGCCACCGCCAGATTGTTGTAACCGGGGTCGCCGCTTGTCACCGTCACCGCAATCACATACGCGATGTCGCCATCATCGACCAGATCGTCCACGCCCGTAATGGTGACAGTTTGCGCGCTGCTCCAGTTCGCCGGAGTGAAGGTGATCGCCGGAGTGACTGTGCCTTCGCTCGTGTCGCCGCTGGTGAAACTGACCGTAACATTGGCGGTGGGTTGGCTGGTCAGGACAACGTCGAACGTCGCCGTGCCGCCCGCCTCCGTCGTGATCAGCCCGCCCGTTGGGGTAATGTCTACCCCCACGCCCTCATCGTCGATGATCGTGACGGCATGACTGCCGCTCGCCGTGCCCGCTCCCGTCACTGCGCCGAAGCTGAGCGTGAATGTCTCGCTGCCTTCCGCGAGGCTGTCGTTGGCAATCGCCACGCTAACGGGAGTCACAGCCTGATCGAGTGCACCCGCCGGGAAACTCGCCACAATCGTGACGAGTGTGTAATCGTCCGGTGTGAACGCCGAACCCGCCGCCTCGACAATCGCCACGTCGAGCGGTTCTGCCAAGCTCCCGCCAACCGGATCAGACGTGATCGTCAGCACGGCATTGACGCCGTACGGGCTGACCGCTTCGGGCGCATTCCCGGCGGACGAGTCAAAGCTGACCGCCGCGTCGTCGTTGTCCGTGATGTTGACGGGCAGCGGCGCGATCACCAGACCGTTGTAATTCGCATCAGCCGACGCCACCGTGAAGGTGATCGAACCAATTTCCAGCCCTTCGACCAAGGCGTCGTTGATCGCCTCGAATTCGACAATCCCGGTCAAAGCTTGCGCGTCCAAGACGAGTTCGATGCTGCCATCGGGATCGCCGACCGCGACGAAGTCCGCCGGATCGTGCGTCAGCGTGATCGTGACTGGCTGCGCCGGAATGCTGGTCAACGTGATCGTGAATGAGTCGGATGCCCCTGCCTCGGTTAGGTCAGTCGAGCCCAACGACTGCGACACGACGATTCCAAACGTGTCGTCATCGACGATGGTGACGGTGGCAGTAACCTGTGCAGTCAGATTGTAGTTCGCGCCATCTTGTAGGGTCAGCACGACCGTCTCGCTGCCTTCCAGCAGCAGGTCTTGCAGAGCTGTCAGCGTCAGGTCGAGCGTCGTCGTATTCGCCGGGAAGGTCACGCTGATCGGCGTCCCGGTCAAGCTCGTTGCGCCTTGAGTCAGGTCATAGTCGGCACTATCCACCGTCCCGCCGACATCCAGCGTCACGATGAGTTCGCCTGATGTGTTACCCGTCCGCGTCAACTGGAAGGTGCCGTCATCGCCACCCGCTTCGGCGGCAACATCGTCCGTCGCCGTCAAGCTGACCGTCGTCTCAAAGGCAGACTCCACCGCGCCCATATCGACCGATGCGCCCTGTACGCGCGCCGCGCCGACGTAGTCGTTCGCATATGCCGCCGCAAAAGTGCTGTTCCCGCCGTCGATGGCGGGGCTGGTCGCGTTGAGCGCGAAATTGCCGCCGACTGCATCCACAAACAGCGGGTCGAAACCGACCGCGCTCCCGTTGACGCCGTTGGTCGCACATGTGCCCGTGCCGATCAAACTGAATTGTGCGCCAGCCGTACCTGCGCAGTCACCCCCTGTGTTGCCATAGGCGATCACATTGCGGATGGCGCTGGAGTCGGCGAACTGCAAGCCGGACGAATTGCCGTACACCGTGCTGTTGATCAGCGCCGCGCTCCCGGAGTCGCTGTAGACGCCGCCCCCCGCTGCCGCAGTGTTATTTGTGAAGACGCTGTTCGCCA
The DNA here is from genome assembly GCA_014879865.1 of Anaerolinea sp. Taxonomy (GTDB): domain Bacteria; phylum Chloroflexota; class Anaerolineae; order Aggregatilineales; family Phototrophicaceae; genus Flexifilum. The sequence goes on along the minus strand of JACSRG010000126.1, from coordinate 3,544 downwards.
CAGCGCCGGAAGCGCCTGTCTCTAGAAACAGCCCGCCGCCGTTTCCTGACGCCATATTGTAGCGATAGAGCACCTGATTACTGTTCAGCGTGCCAGCGTTCCAGATGCCGCCGCCGTTGAACGCCGTGTTGCCCTGCCCCGCCGCCGCACCGCCGATCACCGTTCCGGTGGAAAGATTGACTAGCGTGCCGCTGCTGATATACAGCCCACCGCCATTGCCCGATGCGTTCGAGTCGCTGTCGGCATGGTTGCCCTCCAAGGCGACCCCATTCAGCGTGACACTGCCGCCCAGCGTATAGATTCCACCGCCATCCGTCTTCGCTTGATTATTATTGATCGTCCCACCGTTGACGGTCAGCGTTCCCACCGTGCCGATGCCGCCTGCGAATGAACCGTCAGCGTGGTTATTATCGACGTGGCTGGAGTTAAGGGTCACATTTCCCAACGCGGCAATCCGCAGACCAGCGGAGCGATCGACGGACTGGTTATTGACGATGCTGCTGTTCGTCACCGTCAGCGTGCCACCCGTGCCGATGCCCCCCCCTGTGATGTGCGCAGTGTTGCCGGAGATCGTGCTGTCCTCAATCACGACGTGCGTATTGTCGTAGGCGTTGATGCCAGCGCCAATATCGGCATCGTTGCCGGTAATCTGCGACCCGCCGTTGATCAATACAAGACCGCTAGCTGCCTGCTGGCAGATGCCGCCGCCATTGTTAACGGCTGTGTTATTCGAAATGATCGTATTGGTGAGCGTAAGCGTCTGGCTCGTGCCATAGTGGATGATACCGCCGCCGCAGGTGCTGCCGCCGTCATTGTTATCGATGAGCGAATTCGTGATCGTGACCGCGCCCGCGCTGCTAATTCCCCCTCCCACAAACGTCGCCTTGTTACGGCTGATGGTGGAAGCATCGACTGTCGCCGTCGCGGGTGCCCACACCACGAGACCAGCGCCAATATACGCCTCATTCAGATCGACCAGACTGCCGTTCTGAATATGGAGCGCGGCTCCACTGAGCGCCAAAATACCACCGCCATTTTGCGAGGCAAGGTTATGTACAAGATCGACATTATCCAGCGTGAGGGAGGCGTTGTTGAACAGCAGTACTGCGCCGCCGTCTTCAGCTTGGTTATCGGTCATCGTGCTCGCCGTAATTGTGGCGGTGGAGCCAGCGCCGTAATAAGCACCGCCATCGGCGTTGTTGCCGCCGGACACATTGGCGATATTCGCAGTGAACGTCGTTCCGCTGATGTTCGCCGCAGTCCCGGTACTGTTGTTGTAAATGCCGCCGCCGTGCAGCACCGACGTATTGCCGATGAACTGTGTGCCGTTCTGACTGGTCAGCGCCCCGCCGGTATGGTACAAGCCGCCGCCGTAATGCGTTACCTCATTCGATTGAATCACCACCTGATCGAGGGTAAGCGTTCCGGCATTCCAGATGCCGCCGCCGTCGGTCGCGGCATTCGTGCTGACGGTGGTCGCGGACATATCCAGCGTACCGCCGCCGTCCACGACGATACCGCCGCCCGTTGTCGTCGCGGTGTTGTTCGAGATCGTAGACGAGACGAGCGTCTGGTGTCCGAGTGCGCCGACAAACAGCCCGCCAGCAATCGTCGTGGACGTATTGCCGTCAATCGTGCTGCCGCTGATCGTCGCCGTGCCGTCCATCCACACGCCGCCGCCCTGCGCGGATGCGTTGCCGATCACCATGACGTTCGTCAGAGTGGCGCTGGCGGTACTGCTAATCATGATCCCGCCGCCCGCCGAGGCGGCTGTGTTGTACGAAAAACTGCTGTCCGATGCGTTCAGTGTTCCGCCGACACCGCCGCCATAACCACCGGAAAAGGCGTTCGACGTGTTGTGATCGACCGAACTGTTGGTGATCGTCGCGGCGCTGCCAGATAAGTTTTCCAGCCCACCGGAGTTTCCAGCAGTATTGTACGTGACCATGCTGTCGTCGATCAGCAGGGTGCTGCCCGTCCCCGTGCTGTAAATGCCACCGCCGATGACGGCATAGTTGCCGCTGCCCACTGCGCCGCCAATGACTGTGCCCGCTTGGGCAATGATCGCGCCGCCGGACTCGTTGTAAATCGCGCCGCCAGCGCCAAAAGCGTTGGCGTTCGTGTCGGCGGCGTTCAGTGTGAGCGAAACACCATCCAGCGTGATCGAGCTGCCGCTGCCGGAATTGAAAATCGCGCCGCCGCTGCCGTATGCCCCATTCCCGGCAATCGTCGTGCCATTGACCGAGACCACACCCGCATCCCAGTTGTAAATCGCGCCGCCGTTCCCTGTCCCGGCGTTGTCGCTGATGCTCCCGCCATCGATGGTCAGGTCGCCCCGGTTGTGAATGCCCGCGCCATTGTTCGCTTCGTTGGCGAAGATGTCCGTCGCCGTCAGGTTCGTCGTGGCATTCGGTCCCGTGCTGAAGCCGCCGCCGACGCTCGACGCCGTATTTCCTGAGAAGACCACGTTCGTGAGCATCACAGTGCCGCTCGAACTAAAACCGCCGCCCGTCGTGGCGTGGTTGTCGCTGAACGTGCTGCCGGAAATCTCAATCGTGCGCGCGTCGAACACGTTGACGCCCGCGCCGAAAGTGGACGTATTCCCGGTGATGGTCGAGCCGGTGATCGTCACCAAGCCCGCGCCGTTGTTCGTCAGCGCGCCGCCGTTGTTGGTCGCGGAATTGTTCGAGAGCGTCGATCCCGTGATCGTCGTGCCGGATGCGCTGGCGTGGAAAATGCCGCCCCCGCCGACGCTCGCCGTATTGTGATCGACCGTGGACGATGTAACCGTGAGCGCTCCTTGCGAATAAACGCCGCCGCCGTTATTGGCTTGGTTGTAGCTGATGGTGGAATTTGTCACCGTCCCTGTGCCGGTCGTGCCGAGCGCAATACCGCCGCCCGCTGCCGCCGTGTTCCCGTCAATCAACGTGCCGTTCTGAATGGTCACGCTGCTCGTCGCCAGCGCGAAGACGCCACCGCCCCACCCGGTCGCCACGTTGTTGGTGATCTCCACGTCATCTAGCGTCAGCGAGGAATTGTCGTACAGCAGGATCGCCGCGCCGTCTTCGCCGTGATTGCCATCCATCGTGCTCGATGTGATCGTGCCGGTGGCATGGTTGCCATAGTACGCCGCGCCGTCATAGGTCGCCGTATTGTTGGTGAATTCTGTGGTGCTGATGGTGGCGCTGCCGTTCTCATTGTAGATCGCCGCGCCCTGCGTATCCGTGGAATTGCCGTCGAAGAACGAGCCGCTGATCGTGAACGACGCATTGGCGTAATTGCTCAGACCGCCGCCGAGATTTCCCGTTGCGGTGTTGCTGGAGATCGTCGAATTGATGATGGTGAGCGCCGTGTTTGTGCCGTCGTTCGAGATACCGCCGCCCCACTGCGCGCCGTTCGCATGAATGATCGTGTTGGTGATCCGCAGAATGCCGCCGAGACCGTTGCTGATCCCACCGCCGCCCTGCGCGCTGTTGTCGTGGATGCTCGAGTTTTGCACCCACAAACCGGGCAGACCACCCGCGCCAATGCTCTCATTGCGGAT
>JACSRG010000130.1 GCA_014879865.1 Anaerolinea sp. | reverse complement strand
GCTGCTCGTCGTCGGCAGCGCGGCGCTGCTGCGACTGCTCAGCACCGACAGCCCATTCGCCGAGACGATCCTCGGCGACGTTCAAGCCGATCCGCTCCTGCTCATCGCCCCGGCGCTCTTGTTCATCGCGCTCGGCAGCATTTCACTGCGACTGTTCCCCGCCCTTGCCGAAGTGTGTGCGCGTTACTTCATGACGCGGCGCGGGCTGACCGGTGCGCTGGCGACGTGGCAGGTCAGCCGTGAACCGGCGCACTACGGGCGGATCACCTTTTTGCTGGCGCTGGCGGTAGGCATCGGTTGGTTCGCGACCAGCTTCCAAGCGACGCTTACGCGCAGCCAGAACGACCAATCCGGCTACCGCGTCGGGGCAGATGTGCGCCTGCTCGAACGCGATCTCGCGCATGGCACAGATCGCGCTCAGCGCGAACCGACCTATACCGCGCTGCCCGAAGTCGCCGCTGCGGCGAGCGTTTTCCGCATCGGCGATGTGAACTTCTCGCTCGACAACTTCTCTATCGATCACGGGTATATCCTCGGCGTCGAACCGGAGTCCTTCCGGCAGTCGGCATACTGGCGCGATGACCTCGGCGAACTGCTGCTCCCGCCTCCGGTCAGTGTGCCGGAAACCGGGATTGCGCTGCCCACGCAACCGAGCAAGGTCGGCGTGTGGGTCAAGATTGAGCGCGTCGGTGAAGTGTTCGAGGACGGCATCGCCACGCGTACCTATACACTCGACCTGACCGCCGCCACCAACTACACCAGCTATTTCGCCCGCTTGATCGACGCAGACGGCGCGTTTATCAACCTGCCGCTCATCCCGGTGTATGCAGAGGGAATCGAGGACGTCACCGATCTCAGCCTGCTTGTGCCGCGCTCGTCGGTTCGTGGAACTGCCCTTGAATGGCAAGCAGAGCTAGAGCGCGTGGCAGCACTGTCCGAAAACGCGACCGGGTGGGTGTATCTGGAAGGAACGCTGCCCACATCGGATGCCGTGCGCCTCGATTCGCTCCACTGGCGCACGTATGAACAATATGCGCGCTTCTCAAGCCCCGGCAATATCAACGGCGACCCCGGTTGGCAGATGACGCTTGCCGACCTAGCGCTGATCGATGCCAGCGGGGAAATCACACCGCTCGACATCCTGCGGGATGAAGGCTGGGAAATCATCAACGACTGGGATCGGGGCGCGCAGGCAGTCCTCGCGACTTCGTATGAGCGCGAAAACGGGCGCGTGGTCTCATGGTGGCAGTCCACCGACCGCGCTGGCTTCGGCATGATCCTCGATGCTCCGACCATCGCCCCTGTTCCTGCCGTCTTCAACCGGCGCTACGCTGAGGAGAACAATCTGATCGTTGGAGCGCTGGTCGATCTGTTCGTTCAGCGACAGCCTGTCCGCTTTGAGATCGTCGGCTTGACGGACTACTTCCCGTCACTGTACGCCGAGGAAGCACCATTCGCCGTCGCCAACCGCGATGCGCTGCTCTACGTGTTGAATCGCCGCCCCGGCGCTGCCGCCTACGCACAGGAGGCGTGGCTGCGCCTTGAGCCGGGCGTTAGTTCGGCGGCGTTTGCCAGCGCGCTCCCCGCCGCCATCCAAGCCGAACAGCGGATCGTGAAATCCGCGCTGACGCTCGACGGCGCGCTCGATCAGCTTCAAACCGACTCGCTGGCGCTCGGCTTGATCGGCTTGCTCTTCATTGCTTTCGCCGTCGCGCTGCTCTTGAGCGTGGTCAGCCTGCTGACATACATCGCGCTCACGGCGCAGGGGCGGCGCGGCGAGTTCGCCGTACTGCGCGCGCTCGGCTTGCCGTCAGGACGCCTCGTGACGAGCATCGGCATCGAGCAAGCACTCGTCTTCCTCACGGCGATCATTCTCGGCGCGATTCTCGGCTTGCTGTTGAGTAATCAAGTGCTGCCGTCGATGGCGACCAGCACGACGGGCGCGTTGATCACGCCGCCGTTCCTCGTGCAGATCGAAGTCGGCGCACTGGCACAGTACGGAATCATCCTGCTGATCGTGCTGGCGCTGGTGTTGGTGGGCAGCGTCCTGCTGATCCGGCGGCTGTCACTCGCGCAGACCCTGCGCTATGGAGACGAATAAATGTCCTTGTCGATGATCCTTCGCCGCATCCGGCGCGACGGGCGCGTGTTCGCCATCCTGCTCTTTGCGATGGCGCTGGTAACCGCTTTCTTCGCGCTCAGTCCGTTCTATATTCGCAGCGTTGCCGAGGCGGCGCTGCGCTACACCGTCGAACACGCCTACCCCGGCACATTCAACCTGACGCTGACCAACAGCGAACGCACCGATCTCGCCCACCAACCGATCCTTGACGAGGAATTGGGCGCGCTCGTTCGCAACGTCGAATTAGTGACGCGATCCGGCGGCGTCTTCTGCGATCCGCCGGGGATCATCTGTACGGGCGACGAATTCCGCGCCTACCTGCCGATTGGCTTTTCCAAGCTCGAAAGCCGCTTTGCGCTTACGGCAGGAAGTTTCCCGCAGGATACCGGCGATCCGACCGTGATCGAAGCGGTCATCACCAACCGCGTCTCCGAACAGGCACACTACACGCTCGGCGACAGTTTTATCCTGAACGGACGGCAAACTCCCACGATCACCGTCAACATCGTCGGTTTGGTCGATCCGGTCGATCCCGAAAACCCATTCTGGGATCTGCTCACGTTCACGACCGTCGGGCAAATCACCGACGTGACGCCCGACCTCCAGCGTTTCGACTTCGGTGTGATCATCCCCGAAACCGCCTACGACCGCATGATCGCGCCGGTCGTCCGTTCGGGCAGCGTCTATGACTGGGTGATCGAAATCGAGCCGCAGACGCTCCGTGCCGGGTCGCTCGACGCGCTCGCCGCCAGCCTCGACCGCACGGAAGCCCGTTTCCGCCAGCTTTACCCGAACGTCGCGCTGAATGGCGGTCTGCGTTCGTTAATCGCCGAGTTCCAGATGAAGATCGCCGCCGCCGAGCGCCCGGTGATTCTGCTCTCCGGCGCGGTGCTGCTGCTCATGATCTACCAGTTGATGACCACGACCGCCCTGATCCTTGAAGGTCAAGAAGTCGAATGGGCGGCGATCACCAGCCGGGGCGGGAGCGTCCGCCAGTTGGTGCAGATGCAAGCCGGGACACTGCTCCTGTTCGGGATCGTGGCGTTCGCCGCCGGGCTGCCGCTGGCGCGGGCGATCCTCTGGCTGCTGGAACAGGTTGGACCGCTGGCGGTGATCCTCGACGGCGCGACCAGCCGCGTCGAAGGCATCCCGCCGTTGAGCATCGCCCTGAGTTTTGGCGCTGCCGTGCTGATGATCGGCGCGCTGACGCTCCCGGCGCTGCCTGCCGCCCGCAAGGGGATTCTCGCGCTCAAGGGGTCGCTCAGCCGCCCGCCCGTGCGTCCGGCGTGGGCGCGCTACTTCCTTGATTTCCTGCTGCTGATCGTCGGCTTCGCCTTCCTTGTGCGCCTGTATTTCTTGGTCGGCGGGGATGCCAGCCGGGGCATTGGCGGGGTGATCGAAAACCCCGGCGAGTTCATCCGCCTGATCGCATCCAGCGGCGATACTGCCCTGCTCAGCGACCCGTTCAACCTCGCTGGCGCAGCGCTCATCCTCACGGGGGCGGCGCTGCTCTGGCTGCGCATCTTCCCGGCGGTGATGCACGTGATCAGCACGCTGGTCAAGCGGTTGAACAGCCTGCTGTTCCCGCTGGCATTCTGGTCAATCGAGCGTGATCCAAACCATTACGCGCAGATGGTCATGCTGCTGATCGGGACGCTGGCGCTCGGCACGGCATCGCTGGCGTTGAGCGCGACGCACGATACCGGCGCATGGGAAACCGCGCGCCGCGAGATCGGCGGCAGCGCGCAGTTGAGCAGCGCGGGCATAGAAGCACCGCTGCCTGATCCAACCTTGCTCCCCGACGTGACTTCCGGCTTCAGCCTGATGCGTTACACGACTGTCGAACTGGAAGGCGAACCGCGTACCACCGTGATCGGGCTGGATCCGGCGGATGCAGCCGCGTACGACCCGGCACTCGCCCCCATCGTTGCGCCGCTCGCCGATCAGCCAGCGTTCGCGCTCTCCGGCTTAACGCTGCCCGATGGGGCGCGCACGCTTTCCGTGCTCGTGTATGCCGCGCCGCGAGAAGGGATCAGCACACGGCTCGCGCTCGAATTGGAGAATGCGGGCGGCATCCTGCTGACCATCCCGCTTACGACCGCCGACGACACCATCACCGGCGAATTCGTACCCTACTCGGCGGAACTGCCCGGAGAAGGAAGTTGGCGCTTAACCGGTCTGCGATTTCTGACGCGGGCGGGTGACGAAGTCAACTTCCAGCATACGATCTACCTTGACGATCTGACCGTCGCCGACGCTGCCGGTACGGTGCTTTCGACTGAGGGTTATGAGCGTCTGACGCTGCCCGAATGGACTGCCGCCAATCAAGCGCGCGGCGGCTTCTTCACGACGGCGACCTCGGCGCAGGCGGCAAATGGGCGCTACAGTCTGCGTGTGGATTACGTGATCGCGCAGCAGGGCGCGCACATCGCCGAACCGGTGCTGTTCGTCCAGCGCACACCGGGCACAGGCTACACCATCCCGATCATCGCCTCGCGCGAATTCGCCGAGTATTTCGGTCGCCGGACAGAACGCCGCCGCCCGCTGGAAATCGGCAGCAGCGCCGAGGGAACGCTCCAACTGGTGCAGGGGGAACTCGACTATCGCTTCGAAGTCGTCGGGATCGTCACTTCCTTCCCGACCATGCAGACCGATCAGCGCTATTTCATCGCCCGCGCCGACCACCTACAGCTTGTCCTGAACCAGATCGGCACGCCGGAAGACTATTTCACGTTCAATCAGGCATGGGTCACGTTCCCGACGCGCACCCCGTCCGCTGCTTTTACTGCCGCCGTACAGGGAAGAAACGCGATCTACGCCGATGACCTGTATAACGCGCTGCGCCGCGAACCGCTCCCGAATGCCATCACCGGGATGCTGTTCGCTGGCTTCTGGGTCTCGCTCGGCTTGGGCTTGCTCGACTTCGGCTTCTATCTGGCGATGACCGCCCGCCGCCGCGCCACCTCGTTCGCTGTACTGCGCGCGCTCGGCTGGCATTCCGGCAAGCTCTGGCGCTTGCTCACCGTCGAACAAGCCGCGCTGATCACCCCGGCGCTCGTCGTCGGCGTGCTGCTCGGCGGGCTGCTCTCGTACCTGCTCCTGCCGTTTCTCGCCCTGCTCGGCGGCGAAACGCTCCAATTCCCGATCTTCGAGATCACGCGCCTGTTGATCGCGCTCGTGATCGCTTTCGCCCTGCTGCTCACCGCGACGGCTGCCTACTTACAGCGGATGAGCCTGAATCAAGTCCTGCGTGAGGAATAGAGGTCAACCCATGTTCATCGAATGCGATAATCTGGTCAAAATCTACAAGGTTGCTGACTTGGAAGTGGTCGCCCTGCAAGGCGTCGATCTACTGGTCGAGGCGGGCGAAATGATGGCGCTCGTTGGACCGTCCGGTTCGGGCAAATCCACACTCATGAACATCCTCGGCGGGCTCGATACCCCTTCGGCGGGGCGCGTGCGCGTCGGCGACCACAACCTGCTGGATATGTCGCGCCGGGATCAAGTGCTCTACCGGCGGCGTCAGGTCGGCTTCGTCTGGCAGCAGACCGCGCGCAACCTGCTGCCCTACCTCACCGCGCAGGAGAATGTCGAACTGCCGATGGCGCTCAACGGCGTCAAAGCACGCGAACGGGCACAGCGCGCCCGCGCCCTGCTCGATCAAGTGGGCTTGAATCACCGCTACGATCACCGACCGGATCGCATGAGCGGCGGCGAACAGCAGCGCGCGGCGATTGCGGTGGCAATGGCGAATCGTCCCGGCTTGCTCCTCGCCGACGAGCCGACCGGCGAAGTGGACAGCGCCTCGGCAGCCGCCATCTTCGACTCGCTGCGGACACTCAACCGGGAATACGGCGTGACGATCATCGTCGTCACCCATGACTACAACGTCGCCAGCCGCGTGGATCGCGTCATCGGGATGCGCGACGGGCGCGCCAGCACAGAAATCCTGCGCAAGCGCGATGCAGCGGGCGTCACCCTCTCCGAAGACGAGTTCGCCATCCTCGACAAAGCCGGACGCGTGCAGCTTCCGCAGGCATACATCGACTCGCTGGATATGAAAGATCGCGTGCGGCTGCACCTCAACCGCGATCACGTCGCTGTCTACAACGTCGAGAAGGAGAAGTAACCATGCGCAGCCCGATCATCCAAGTCCGCGACTTGACGCGCGTATATCACAGCGGCAGCGCCGAAGTTCACGCCGTGTCGAGCATCACGCTCGACCTGTACCCCGGCGAAATGACCGCCGTCGTCGGGCGCTCCGGTTCTGGCAAGACGACCTTCCTCAACTTGATTTCCGGGTTGGATCAGCCGACGAGCGGTGAAGTCATCTTCGACGGTGAACCATTGCACAGCATGGGCGAGACTCAGCGCTTACGCCTGCGCCAGCAGAAGATCGGCTTCGTCTTTCAGTCGTTCGGCTTGCTGCCGCTGCTGACCGCCGCCGAAAATGTCGGCGTGCCGCTGCGGATGCGTCAGTTGGGCGCAGCCGAGCGCGACGCGCGCGTGACCGAAGCGCTCTCGTGGGTCGGTTTGCTGGATCGCGCGCGGCATCGTCCCTACGAACTGAGCGGCGGTGAGCAGCAGCGCGTCGCCATTGCCCGCGCGCTGGCGGTGCGACCACAGGTCATCCTCGCCGACGAGCCGACGGGTCAGTTGGACAGCAGCACCGGGCGGCGCATCCTCGATCTGCTGCGCCGCTTGGTCGGCGAAGCCGGAATTACGGTGGTCGTCGTGACGCACGATCCGCAGACGATGGACGAAGCCGACGTGATCCACGAACTGCGCGACGGCGAATTGATCGACACGCGTTACAAATCAGCCCGCAGATCGGTCGCGCCGCTGAATTAAGCCGCCATCCGGACGCCCCGTTGGGCGTCCCATAGGCACCAAGATAACGAAACCCCCTCCCGTCCAAGCTCCGCTTGGCACCTCCCCCGAATTCGGGGGAGGGTGCAAGCAGACGCGCC
>JACSRG010000131.1 GCA_014879865.1 Anaerolinea sp. | reverse complement strand
GGCGATCATTCTGGGCATGGGGAATCAGGTCACGGCGGACATGCGCGGGGAGAATCGCCGCATCACCGGACTGAGCGCCTACTGGCTGATCGCGTTCGGCGTGATCGTCGGCGGGATTTTACGCCTGTGCGCGGGGACGGCGCAGGCGTATCTGGTCAGCCTGTACGGGTTAGAGCCGCTGGCAGTTCACGACAATCAGCTTGCGCCGCTGCTGATCATCGCGGGCACGTTTGACCTCGCCGCGCTGCTCGGCATGGCGATCTACGCGGTGCAGTTCTGGGCACGCCGTCCGCGCATTTCCGATTCTGGAGAACCTAAATAAGCCACGCTAGAATGACTCTCATACACGCAGAGGTCAGGACCGCATGTCGAAACGCGAGAAACTGCGACGAAAATTACGAAACAATCCCGAAAACGCGACGATGCAAGAGGTCGAAACCCTACTTTCACGTTTTGGATTCACCCTTGCTCGCGTTAGTGGAAGCCATCATATTTATGAGTATGATGACGGCGACGCATGGAAGCAGGTGATCGTCCCGTTACACGGTAGTAAGGTAAAGAAAGTCTATGTGAAAAAAGCAGTTGAAGTAATCGATGAGTTGTTTCCCGCAGAACCGGAAGATCAAGTTGAGGAAAGCGGTGATGATGAAGACTCTGAATGACTACCTAGCGATGCCGTACACGATTGAGGTCATCCCCGACGACGGGGCATGGTTTGTGCAAATCAAAGAACTACCCGGCTGCATGACCGAGGTCGATGAATGGGAGGACGTTCTGCCCGCCATCGAAGACGCCAAACGGCTGTGGATCGAACTCGCTTTGGAGCGTGGGCGGGCGATTCCCGAAGCGGTTGGCGTTCTCCGCTAGGTTAAATTTCCGGCAGGGACTTCCTTCGTCAGGCAGTGAACCGCGCCGCCCCCGTTGACCGTCGCCGCGCAGTGGATCGGGATGATCTCATGGTCGGGCATCGCGTCGCGGTAGACGCGCAGCGCCTCGGCGTCCTCCGGCGCGTCGAACACCGGCACAAGCACGCGTCCGTTGACCGTCAGCGCGTTGGTGTAGCTGCGCCACACCGGATACACCCCCCAGTTGACGTAAAAACGCGGACTCGGCAGTTCGATCACGCGGTAGGATTCGCCCGCTGCGTTCGTCTCGCCCGCGAACAGCGCCGCCGTCGCTCGCAGACGCTCCCCGTTGAGCGGCACAGTCGGCGCGCTGACCAGCATGGTGCGCGCGTCCGCCAGCTTGCACAGCAGATCGACGTGTCCGGTTTCCTCCAAGCGCAGCGACGGCGTGACGATCAGCTTGTCGAAGGTGAACAGGCTGTGCAAATCCGCCTCGATTTGCGCGCGAGTCATGCCGGGGTTGCGCGCCTCGATGTCGTCGCTCATGATGAGCGTCCCCGCGCCATCCGACCAGATATTGCCGCCCTCGGTGTGCACATCCGTCCGGCGGACGGGGATGCCGCTGTGCGCCGCCCAGTGCTCCGGCATGGCATTGTCGCGGGTTTGCGGGTAGGTCGGCAGCGGATCGTACACGGCGGAGATCACCGCCTGCCGCCCGTGTTCGTCTAACCCGACGATGGGACCATAATCGCGCACCCACACATCGTCGGTAGGCAGATGCAAAATCCGCACGCAGCCCATGTTCGCCCTGCCCCGCTGCTTGAGCAGGACGCGGATCGCCGCTGCCCACCCCGGCGCGGGGATCAGCACGTCGGCGCGGGCAGCGTGGCTGATCGCCTCGATCATTTCCAGATGCGCGCGCCACATCGGCGGGTACAGCACCGGAAAGCTGAGGATCACCGCTTCCATGCGTTCCCACTGCGCCGGGAGACGGATTTTCCCGCTGAACGCGCTTGGCTGCGCGGCGAGATCGACGGGCTGCGCGAAGTCCCTGTCTGCTTCCAGCAGATCACGCATCGTCGGCGCGTCGATGTCCGGGGGCAGTAAGTTCCAGCGCGTCAGATAATGCGCGAGTTCAGCCGCAGCACGCGGCGGGTGATCATCGGCGGCGGCAGTCGTCAGCGGGCGGATCAGCGCTGGCATTCCTTTGCGCCGCCACAGTGGATAGGGGATGAAGTCGAAGCGCAGCGGCGCGCCTTTGTTCAGTGTGCCGCTGCTGATCCGGTTCGCCCAACGTGCGAATAACTGGATTTCGTCGGCGGCGCGCATATGACCCCCCGCCGTTCGCAGCGACTCGCCGAGCGCCTTCGCCCGCCGGCGATACGTTGAATCGCCGAGGACTTGCTCGGCGGCAGCACGAAGTTCATGCGCGCTGATCCTGCCATACGGCGCTTTCATGCCAATGGCGACACCTGCGCCGCATTCCGCCATGCGTCCTGCTACCATCGTCTGCTCGAACTGCTGCGGCACGGCGACCACCGGGACGCCGTAGTACATAGCTTCGGTCGCGCTGTTCATGCCCCCGTGCGTGATGAACAGATCAGCCCGTTCGAGCACCTGTAACTGCGGCACGAACTCGCGCACGATGAAATTAGGCGGCACGTCCGTCAGCTTGGAGGCAGACGCGCCCGCCGACACGATCACCGTGCCGGGGAAATCGCGGAAGGCGTCGAAGGCGGTCTGGTAGAAGCCCGTGCGCGTGTTCATGATCGTGCCGAGCGCGATGTAAATCAGTGGGCGGCGGGTGATCTGCTCGAATGGGAACGGTTGATCGCCGGGGCGGGGCGCGAACGACGCGCCGACGAACTTGTAGCGCTTGTCGAACTCATCCGCGCCGGGTTGAAATTCGCGCGAGGTGAAAACGATGTGCAAATCGCCGGTGTTGTTGAAGGCGCTGTCTCCGGGTCGGCGCGTGTTCGGATACTTACGCCGCAGACGCAGATCGCTCAAGCCCATGTCGATCAGTTCGGGGAAGCTGCGCACGACCTCGCGCGCCGCCGTCCGCACATCGTGGACATGACTGCCGAAGGCGAACGTGCCGATGGTCACGACGGTGGGCAGATGCAGCACTGCCGCCGCGATCCGCCCCCACACGCACAGCGAGTCGTGGATGACGTAATCGGGCTGTTCGCGTTCGAGTTCCGCCAGCGCGAACGGGACGATCTGTTCCGCCGCGCGGTTGAGCACGCCCGCGACGGCGAACACCTTATCGCTGTTCATCGCGTCCACCGCGCCGTGCTGATTCATCCACGCGGGGTAAGGGCGGAATTCCGCGCCGCTCGCCTCGATTTTCGCCCGGAATTCCTCCCCATCGTAGTACAGGATGTGATCACCGCGCCGGATGAGTTCGCGCACGACGGGGAGCGTCGGGTTGATGTGTCCGTGCGCGGGAAGGTTGAAGAAGATCGCTTTCACGCCGTTCTCTTTTCGCTGTTCAGCCGACTCCTCGATTCTGCCACGCAATTGTAGCCGAAGGTTGAACGCCCGGTTACGACTTTGTGGAGAATGGCGTCGGCAGTCCGTCGAGGCTGGCGATATTCTTCTCCTGCTGGTACTGCGCGACACCCTCTTCGCCCTTGTGCTCTGCCCACTTGATGAGCGTTTCGCGTTCGCCGGCGTAGTCCATGAAGGGGACAGCATAACCGCATGACGTTTGCGTTTTGTCGATGGTCGAGGTGATGATCTGGCGGATGCCGGGGAGCGGCGGGTAGAGCTTGATCAGGTCGTCCCATTCAGGATCGCCGGGGAGGATAGCGCGCCCTTGACCGTACAGGCGGACGATGTTCGGATCGCCCTTGAACGCGCAAAACATGATCGTGATGCGTCCGTTTTCGGTGATGTGCGCGGCGGTTTCGTTGCCGCTCCCGGTGACATCCAAATAGGCGATCTGATGTTCGGAGAGGACGCGGAAGGTATCCATGCCTTTGGGCGACAGGTTGATGTGACCCTCGGCGCTGAGCGGGGCGGTCGCCACGAAGAAAATATGCTGTTCCTCGATGAACGCGCGGATTGCCGGCGTGATGCTCGCGTAGAATTTTGCCATTTTCGGTTAGCCTGCTGCTTGACGATGCGCCTAGAGTAATCGAAAGACCGGGCGTTTGGCAAGCGGGCTTGGTCAGCGATGGACTCGGACTTTGCGCAATAGGGAAATCCTTTTATAATCTCGTTTGGAAGTTGTATGATGCGCGCCTGTAGCTCATCGGATAGAGCGGCTCGGTCCTAACGAGACGGCAGTGGGTTCAATTCCCTCCAGGCGTACTCTAGCAAGATAATGGGGAACGCTAAGACGTTCCCTTTGTTTTTATCCGGCAGCGACACACACAAGCGAGGCAGATCATGACGAGCAAAATTCGGTGGGGCATCTTATCGACCGCCAAAATCAACGAGGCGCTGATCTTCGCCATGCGCTCAGCCCCGCGCAGCGAACTCGTCGCCGTCGCCAGCCGCACGCCTGAAGCCGCCCAAGCCTATGCCGCGCAAAACGCGATCCCCATCGCCTATGGCAGCTATGAAGAACTGCTCGCCGACCCTAACATCGACGTGATCTACAACCCCCTGCCGAACAAGCTCCACGCCGAATGGACGGTTAAGGCGGCGCAGGCAGGCAAACACGTCCTGCTCGAAAAGCCGCTGGTCACGACGATGAGCGACTTCGACGCGATTGCGGCGGCAGCACAGGCGCATAACGTCGTCGTCTTCGAGGCATTCATGGCGCTCCATGCCCCGCAGAATCGCAAGGTTGCCGCGTTGATCCAGCAGGGGCGCATCGGCAAGCTGCACCTGATCAACAGTTGGTTCAGCTACTATCTGCCGCCGGAAAACGTCGGCAATATCCGCCTGCACCCTGACCTCGACGGCGGCGCGTTCTGGGATGTCGGCGTGTATCCGAACAGCCTCTCGATCACGGTCACGGGTGGACGCGCGCCGCAGCAGGTGTGGGCGGTGCGTGATGTTGGCGAAACAGGCGTCGATGTCGGCATGAGCGCGCAGCTCCGCTTCGACGGTGGCGCGGTCGCGCAAATCTACGCCGGTTTCCGCGCACCGTCGGTGCATGGCGCGCAGTTCATTGGCACGGATGGCATGATCCGCATCCAGGAGCCGTGGTTTCCGGGGATGCGCAACCGCACCACGCACGGCGATCCGACGACGATCCAGATCACCAACCGGGATGGATCGGAGGAAAACATCGTCGTGCCCGCGACCAACGCATGGCAGATGGAAGTCGAGGCGATGGAAGCCTGCCTGCTCGACGGCGCGCCGCCGGTCGTCCCCTTGAGCCTGAGCCGCGAGTTTCTGCGCAGCGCGCTGGCGGTGTATGAGTCGGCGCGCACGGGCAAACCGGTTGACCTAACCTGATGTTTCGCTGTTTGTAGGGACGCGCCATTGCGCGTCCCGCCTCACATTCCTGCTGCGGGAGTCATATAGGATCAATAAAGGTTCTACCCCATCAGCCGAAAGGTCTGACTCCCCATGAACGACTCTCTTTCCTACTACGCCAGTCACGGCGCTGTGACCAACCCCGGCAGATATGCCCATTTGCTTTCCGGCTTACCCGCCGATTTCCGCGGGCTGCGCGACGTGGTACAGGGGCTTATCCTGCACATGTTCTGGGCAGAACGCTACGGCGTGACGCTCAGCGCGGAGCGGCGCAAGGAAGCCAATCTGCGCGCCGTCGAGCGGCAGCTTGCCCGCATCAGCGAATTGACCGATCAACCGCTCACGCACGCGCTGCCGCCGGATCGCCGCTTGATCGGCAACTGCCGTGACTTCACGACGCTGCTGTGTGCCATGCTGCGCCACAGCGGAATCCCCGCCCGCGCCCGCGCCGGTTTCGCCACCTACTTCATCCCGAATCACTACGAGGATCACTGGGTGGCTGAAGTGTGGGACAGCGCCGGGTCGCGCTGGCGGTTGGTCGATGCGCAGTTGGACGCTCTGCAAGTCTCCATCCTCAAGCCGGACTTCGATCCGCTGGATGTGCCGCGCGATCACTTCATCAACGGTGGGCAGGCATGGCAGATGATCCGGCGTGGTGAGGCGAATCCTGACCACTTCGGCATCGCCGACATGAGCGGATGGGCGTTCGTGCGCGGCGACGTAATCCGCGACATCTTGGCACTCAACAAGATCGAGATTCTGCCGTGGGATGACTGGGGGCTGATGCTGCCTGACCCCGACGCGGCGACAGTGGATGTCGATCTCATGGACGAGATCGCCGCGATCTGCGTCGAGTCGGATACGCGCTCGGACGATGCGCGCGCACTGTACGAACGTGAGCCGCGTCTGCATCCCGCGCCGGACTGGACGCCCGCGACGCCACCTGTGTGGACGCCGTGGTAAGGGCATGATATATCATGCTTCTACGAACAATTGGAATTTTGAAATGAGGTCTTGCCAATCAAACGGAGATATACAAGTCATGTTTAATCGAGTAGGTGCAGTGGTGCTGTTCGTGCGCGATTTCGACCAGAGTCTCGCGTTTTACCGGGATGTCTTGGAACTCCCTGTCGTGCAGCTTGAATCGAATTTCGCCGCGTTCAAGCTGCACGATCAGGATTTCGCGCTGCAAGAGCTGTCCGCTGCCGTCGAGATGTTCGGCGTGAAGGCAGATGGCGGCATGACAGGGTCGGGCAGCGAGCGCGCCATGTTGTGCGCCAAAGTCGATGACGTGGACGCCGTCTATGCGACGCTCAAGAGCAAGGGCGTCGCGTTCGCAAAGCCGCCGGTCGATCAATACTGGGGCATCCGCGCGATCTACTTCCATGATCCCGAAGGTAATTTCTGGGAGTTCTCGCAGCCTCAGGGATAACTGCCATGACCAACGCCGCCCAAACCTTCCCCACCCGCGCCGGGACGTATGTCCTCATCCTGCGCTTGGACGCCGATCACATGCTGCCCATCGGGCGCTTGGGGACGTTCACGCTGAGGGCGGGCTGGTATACCTACGTGGGCAGCGCGTTCGGGGGTGGCGGCTTGGCGGGACGACTCAAGCATCACCTTATGCCTGCGCCCCGTCCCCACTGGCACATCGACTATTTGCGTGCCGCCGCTCCCGTGATCGCCGTGTGGTGGATCGCCGACGAGCATCCCTACGAGCACGAATGGGCGGCGGCGCTGCAACGATCACCGGGGGCGACCATTCCGATCCCGCGCTTCGGCGCATCGGACTGCCGCTGTCCCGCACATCTATTCCACTTCCCCGCGTCCCC
>JACSRG010000134.1 GCA_014879865.1 Anaerolinea sp. | reverse complement strand
CTCTCCACGTTGTCGATCTGGTCGAACAGCGAGTCCAACCCGCCCTTAAAGACGAACTCGACGTAGTCTTGACGGCGCGTCGGCAGCGGTTGGTGCGGTTCACCGGAACGCATCGAGTTCACCAAGTCCTCGAATGGATTGCTGCGCTTCGGCTCACCGGCATCGACATCAGCGTCGACGGGCAGCGAGTTCAGCACCTCGTCAAACAGATCGCCTTCGCGCTTCTCGACCTGCCATACGGCGGATGACTCGACGTCAATCGGCGTGTCCTCCGGCGAAGGCTGCTCGAACACATCGCTCATATTGGCGAGGATGTGTTCAAGGCTCGTCACTTCCGGCAGATCCTTGGGCGGCGGCGGCATGGGATCAATCGGGCGCGTGGGCGGCGGCGGCGCGGGCACAACCCGTTTGACGCGCGGTTCATGCTTTTTAGTGGGCGCGCGCGGACGCTCCGCCTCCCAGATTTCCGATGGGCGCTGCTGTTCGCGGAACAAATCGCGCAGCAGGGGCGCAAGTTCGCGCACGCTGAACTTCGAATCAAGCGATCCCTGAAGTTCCAGCGCATTGATCACCTCGGGCGGCTGTTCCGGCGTGACGACCACCGCGAGATCCGCCTGAATCTCGCGGAAGCGCCGCACGATCTCCGCACCTTGCATCTCGGTAATGTTGAAATCGACCAGCGCGACATCCTGCACATGATCGCGCAGATAGTCGAGCGCTGCGTCTACCGAGAGGAACGGATGCACCTCGAAGAGATTGGTGCGTTCCAGCCCTTGTTTGAGCGCAATCGCAAACGCCAACTGCCCGTGAAGGATCAAGACCTGCGTTAGCATCGTTTACGGTCCTGTGACATTCAATGTGAAGATGCCGACGTTGTTGACTTCGCTCTGTTCGGTGATCTGGGCATCGCTGTCGGCGCGCGCTTGCAGCGTATACGAACCGGCGCTGAAGGTCAGGTTGATGTTCAGCAGCACGCTCTGCCCCGCCTGCAAATCGCCGACCACGCCCAGTTGGAGCACGGTGCTGGCGGGCAGCACGGTCACGATGTTGTTGAACTGCCCCGACGCGCGTCCGCCCGTGTTGGTGATCGTCACCGCGTAGGACGATGTGACCGTTGTCTGTCCGCCGGGGATGACCAGATCGGTCGCGCCGCTGATGTTGCTGATGACCAGATCGGCTAAGCCGGGGGTCACGCTCGGCGTCGGCGTATTCGTGGTCGCGGGCTGCGTCGTCCATGTAGGCGACGCCGTGAAACGCGGTGTCGGCGTCGGCGGGATCGGCGGGATGATCACGTTCGTGCAGATGCCGTAAATCGTGACGAACGCATCACTGACCCAACCGGTCAGCGATCCGTAGCGCACCTGCCACCACGTATTATCGCCGAGTCGCCCGGTGATCGGCGCGGTCGCGCCCGCCGGGAGCGTCGTCAGCACAGTATAGACGGTGCTCGGACCAGAGCGTAGATTGACGCTCGTATCCGTCACCACGCGGCAGGTCGGATCGTTCGGGTTGATGATGGGACCCGTCGTCACTATCGGGCGAGTCGTCGCCGTTGCAGTCGCGGCGCGCTGCACGTTCACGCTGACGGTGACCGGCGCGCTGACGACGTTGCCGCGATAGGCAATCACCTGCAAGTTCAGCGCGCCTTCGACGGTCGGCGTGTAGTCGAGCAGCACGTTCAGGTTGCGGTCGCCGCCCGCCGTCTGCGAGGAGACCGTCTTGGCAACCGCGCCGTTGGCGAGGAGCTGCACCCGCGTGATGCCCACCGCATCCGTCGCCGTCGCGTTGACGATGACGGGCTGGTTGATCGGCACGGTCGTGCCGGTGGCGGGCGAGTTAATCACTACCGTCGGTTGACCGCCCCCCTCTACGGTAGGCGTGGGCGCGGTTTGGGCATTTGAAGACAGGTTGCACGCGCTCAGGGCAACGAGTAGTAGTAAGGCTAACGCAAATCGAAATGGCATATCACACTCCGGTGGCTGCCGAGACCTCTGTCTAGATTCAGGTTCACTACTAATTGTACATGAGTGCGGAACGCAGGCAAACGGGGCTTACTTTTCGGCTTAAGGTGAAAAAACAGCAAAGCCCCGCTGTCGGGGCTTAACTGATTGTCTGCGCAGATTATTCAGGAAGTTACGAAATAGGTTCTTTGTAGATCACCAAGCGGCTCATGTCGTCATTCTTGGAGATGCAGGTCGTCATATCGACCTTGAACTCGCGCCCGCCCGACACCCAGCGCAGCCCTTCTTGCAGCAGCCCCTGCGCCATGTAGCACACGGCTTTGTCGGTCTTCCGGGTCCAGCACAGCGGGCAGCGTTCCATCGTATAGATGATCTTGTCGCCGCCTTCTTCGTAGACGTTCGAGATTTGATCCGAGAACTGCGAGAAAATGTTCGCCATCGCGGGGACGCCGACCTTCAGCTTAGCATTGAGCGGCAGCACCTTAAACGCCAGATCGCCCACGCCTGCCAGCGCACCAAACGAGCGCAAGCCCCCGGCGAAGATCGCGCGTCCGGCACGCAGTGCCAGCGCCCGCCCGCCGCGCGGACCGTACATCTCTTCGAGCGCGATATTCAACGCGGTGAAGTCGGCGAAATCAAACTGCTTGTCCAGATTATCCGGCGGCAGATTATCGACGTAATGCTGTAGCCCGGCGAGATTCAAGATCGCATTCAAGCCGTTGCGACCCATGATCTCTTCCATCGCTTCCATCGTGAGGCGAGCAAATTTGTTCGGGTAGTAATATCCGCTTTTCTCAGGTGGCATACTGCCTCATCCTCCAAATGTGCGTGAGCCAAGTCTCGCAGCAGCCTAATCTGGCTCGACGACGATGCTTTCAAAGTATACGCCAAAACAGGTGGAGTCCCAACTTAAGATGACGGGCAGTCGTCCGGCTAATTCGCCATGACGATCAGCGGCTCGTCGATCAATTGGGCATTAGGCAGACGTCCTTGCATACTCCAAGGACCCGTCCACGTAATTTCGACATTCACGAGTTTACCACACCAATCGCCAGAGTCTTCAAAAAAGACGATCTTGTTCTGGGGGGTGCGCCCGCGCCATTTGCCCTTGTGCTGATCTTCCACCAAGATTTCGACGGTCTTGCCCAGATACGCGCTGTTGATCTCGGCTACGACGCGCGCTTGCAGTTCGTCGATCAATTCGTGACGGCGCTTCTTCTCGGCTTCCGGCACGTCATCTTCCATGCGCCGCGCGCTGACCGTGTTCGGGCGCGGACTGTAGCGCGCCAGATGTACCTTATCCAGCTTGAGTTCTTCGAGCAGGCGGTACGTGCCCATGAACTGTTCTTCGGTCTCACCGGAGAACCCGACGATGATGTCCGTATGGATCGCCACATCCGGCACACGCGCGCGAATCCGCGCGATCAACGCGCGGTATTGATCGACCGTGTAGCCGCGCTTCATGGTTTCGAGCACGGTATCGTCGCCCGCCTGCACCGGCACTTCGATCTGCGGCATGACGCGCGGCAGTTCCGCCACCGTGTCGAGCAGCTTGTCGGTCATCCAGTTGGGGTGACTCGTCAGGAAGCGAATCCGTTCGACGCCGGTTTCTTCCGCCACGTCATGCACAACGCGCAGCAAATCCGCCAGATCAGGTCCATCGGGGATGTCCTTGCCGTAGCGATCCACGATTTGACCGAGCAGCGTGATCTCTTTGACGCCCTGCTGTGCCAGACTGCGCACATGCGCGACGATCTCGCCGACGCTCCGGCTGCGTTCAACACCGCGCCGGAACGGGATGATGCAGAACGTACAGGCGTGCGAGCAGCCGTAGACCACCGGCACATGCGCGCTGACCAGCTTGCCGCGTTCGCTTTCCGGCAGGATCAACGTGCCATCGCCGCCGACTCCGAAGTCGCCGTCTTGCAGCCGATCCCGGCGTTCGCGTTCGCGCGCTTCCAGTTCGATAGTGTCAATCTCGCCCAAGCGCGCGCGCAGAAAATCGACCATCGGCGCGGGCTCGGACGGCGGCATGAAGACATCGACGTAGGGCAAACGCTTGCGCAGCGCCAGCGCGTCGCGCACGCCGACCAAACAGCCCATTACGCCGATCACCTTGCCCGGTTCGTGCCGCTTGATCTCTTTCAGGCGCGCCAACCGCTGGAATGCTTTGTCCTCCGCCGCTTGGCGCACGACACACGTATTGACGACGTAAATATCAGCCGCTTCGGGATCATCTGCCTCGACGTGTCCGAGTTTCTCCAATTCCGACGCGAGAAGCTGCGAGTCCGCCGTGTTCATCTGACAACCGAGCGTCCAGATGTGATATTTCATAGGGTTAAACCATGTCCACTTGTTGAATTATGGGCATTGTACCATAGGTTCGAGGGCGTGCTCCATAATCGCTACTCGCAGGGAACGGCGACCAGTCGAACGCCTTGAAACACGCCTTCGGTCACACATGGGACACGGAAAGCGATCCGGTTGTCTTCCAGCGCGATGAAGTCGGTTACGTCCATCTCGAATGGCGCGTTGATCGCCCCGAACTCCCGCCCATTGATGACGAGAATCGCGCCATACGGCACGGCGTCGATTTGCAGGACGTAGTTCATGCAGGCGATATTGTTCATGACAGGGAGGTCGAAGCGCTTTTGCAGCCACGCCAGCCAGCCTTCGGTGTAGCGCTTGTCGAATGACCAGTTCGCCAGCGACGCGACGGCATACGAGTTCATGAACTCGTACAGACTGGCAGGACCTTCCTCGAAATAATCCACTGTCCAGTTAGAAATTAAGGAAATAACGGGTAATCTGCTCATACGAACTATTGTAACAAAAAACGGGCTGATACGTTCAGCCCGTTTTCACGCAAGTTCCCCGATCCCACCCTCGCCAAAAGCAGATCAACACATGGTCATGAGTTGTGCCCGGTGCGCATGTGCCCAGTGAGTGATGCCCTGTACGCTGTGAAAAGATAGGTGACGAACCTACCATCCATTTTCAGGGACGCCCAACTTACCCAGTTGGCGGGTTGTGCTCGCCTCTGCTCTGACTACCAACTTGCGTTATTCGACGAGATCGACCGACCAGTTCAACTGTTGAATCTGGGTGTCGAGGTCGCGCCGCTGCCGCGCCAAATCGTCGGCGCGCTTTTGCACGTCCGCCACGTTGATCGCGCGAAAGTACTTGATCGGCGAAGCGTTGTAAGCGTGCTGCTGCCCCGCGCCCGTCGCCGCGTTGATCACCCCACTCAGCACGCCGAACTCGGTTGCCAGCGCATCCCGATCCGCCAGCGCGTCGGTCAGCGTCCGCCCATCACCGAACGGCGTCTGCGCGTTCGTCCGGTTGATCTGCTTGACGAGCGTGGTCATTTCCGCGACCGTGCGCGCCAGTTCGTCCAGCAATTCGAGCGGGTTTTCCGGCGCGGTATCGCCTTCCTGCACCCGTGCCGACCGGTTCAAGCGCCCTTGCAGTTCGCGGATACGCTTATTCGCATCCGCGCGCAGCAGCAATGCTTCTGCCAACTTCATCTTATCAGCCCCCTAACACCTTCGACATTAGCCTATCAGGTTCTTAACGGGTCATCAAGGGTCAAACTTAGTGCGCTTCCAAAGCAATGCTGCTACAGTAAACCCGTTTACGATCTTTTGCTAGGTGAGGATGCACTATGCGGCAAATCATTCCCAACGTCTACACCTTCGACAACCTGATCATGGGGCGCGTCTACTTGATCGACGACGGCGGCGAACTCAGCCTGATCGACACCGGATTGGCGCTGGCGGGCGACCGCATTCTCAAGCAGATCACGGATTCCGGTCGGCAAATTGCGCAGGTCAAGCACATTCTAATCACGCACGCTCATCTCGATCACGTCGGGTCGCTTGACAAGCTCAAAGCGGCGACCGGAGCACAGGTCATCGCTTCTGCCGAGGATGCCCCGATTGTCGAGGGCAAACAAGACCCGCCGCTGCCGGATCGCAAGACCCTCCCCTTCCCCCATAACCTGATCCCCGTAAGCGCAAAAGCCGCATCCAAGACGCCGGTTGATCGCATCGTCGCGGATGGCGATACTCTCCCCGGCGGCTTGCAGGTGATCGCGACACCCGGTCACAGCTACGGGCATGTGTCGTATTATCACCCCGCGCTCAAACTATTGTTCACCGGGGATGTCCTGTTTCACATGACCGGCATGGGGCTGCCGCTCCGCCCCGCGACGCCCGACATGGAAATGAATAAGCGCTCCATCGGCAAGCTGTGCGCCTTCGACATCGAGATCGCATGTTTCGGGCATGGGCAGCCGATTCTGCGCGGCGCGGGCGATCAAATTCGCGCCTTCGCCCGCAAACTCGGAGTCGCTTGAGCGGATATTGCCGTATCATCGAGTCGCGTTATACTCATGGGATATTGTTCACACTGTCACAAACGAATGTGTACTCAAGAGAGGTTAGATTGACATGACCAGACTTGGCTTAATGCTGCTGGCAGTTATTGCGGCGCTGTTCGCTGCCGCGTGCGGCACGGTGGCAACTCCCGAATGGTCGCCTGAAGCGCAGGGGACGGCAGCGGCGCTGCTGTCAACCGACGAGTGGCTGACCGCTGGTGCGCCGACGGCAACACCTGTCCCACCGACGGCGACCCCGGTACCGCCCACTGAAACGCCTGTTCCGCCGACGGAGACGCCCGTCCCACCTACCGCAACGTCCATCCCGCCGACGGCAGTCCCGCCAACTGAAGTCCCGCCGACGGAAGCCCCGGTGAGCAGCGGCGCTGCTGGCGATGATGCAGCCGCGATGCTCGAAACTGGCGATTCGGCAAATGGTCAGGTGGTGTTCAATACGCAGTTCACGACGATCAACGGCGTGTGGATGTGTTCACAGTGTCACTCGATCACACCGGATGAAATGCGCCTGATCGGTCCCGGCTTGTGGAACGTCGGCGTACGCGCAGAAACTCGCATCGAAGGGGAATCCGCGCCGCAATATGTGCTAAACTCAATTTTGCACCCGAACGACTTCATCGTGCCGAACGAGACCGCGCCTTATCCGGCGGGTTTGATGCCGCAGAATTACGGCGAAGTCCTCACCGAACAGCAAATCGCCGATCTGGTCGCCTACCTGTTCACCCTCCACGACTAAACAGCAGGACTGAGGACTGAGAAAAC
>JACSRG010000825.1 GCA_014879865.1 Anaerolinea sp. | reverse complement strand
CCCGTTTACACAAAAATTCGGACACGCCCCGTGAAAGGAGCCCAGCCCTCTTTAACCGAAATCCATACTACTGCGTGGATCCTACTCGCCTGAGCTGGAACGGCTGGCCTCCAGATCAAATCACCGATCATCTGACGGGGCTGACCATTCAGGAACAGCCCAACAATATCCCGCATTCCTAGCCGATCCCCGACTGTACTTGTGTGGGCCTGACAAAGAGCGTCACAGTCATTATCACAGATGAAAAGAATAGCGGGATGCTTTGCTCCACTTTCCCTGATTTGCCTTTCCTTTTTCTTCAGCGCATTGAATACAGGGGCATGCCGATACGTCATGGGCACAGTGTAGGAACGATAGCTTGAGCTTGAATAACATCCTTGTCCCGGCTGATAGGTAATAGCGCTCACCGCGCCACGCTCACAAAACGAATAGGTGTGCTGACAACCGGGGTCGCGCTTTACCTGATCAAAGAAAGCCTTGATGTCGGTCCGGCGAAAGAACTCTACGTGATCTTTTTTGGCAGGGACTGCAACGGTTACACGATCTCCGTCTTCCACGGAGCCGAATTGATAGTTCAGTGTCCCGTACTTTGCAACACCGAGCTTTTCGGCTAAACGATATAGCTCACGGGTGAACTGCCGTACCGGATTGTGGTCATGGAGGGCGATATCTGAAAGACTCGTTACCTCAACAATGATTGGCTGCTCTTCGGGCGTCCAGATAAAGTCTGGATTGCGCCCGTCTTTTTGATCAAAGTCTCTTACCTTTCCTACATGTGACAGACCATACCCTATTGCAACCTCCCATTCTGCCGCTCGTGTCTGTCCTGACTCCCTCTCGAGTTTCGCCTCCAGTTCTCGCATCCGAACGGGATCTAGGAACTCGGCCAGCCTAGTAAACATGCGGTGGACATTGCGCTTTCCGAAGATCACAGACTCTCTCCGAGATTGTCTAAATCGATGATTTTTGACTGAACGGAATTACAGGTCATGATGGAAGCATCAATATAGCGAGAGTTCGCTGAAGGTGGATGCGAACGTCGACAGCCTGCTGCTACGATCGATCAGCTATATATATTCGCGGATCACGCGAGAGTACTTGGTATGAGGACCATCTTGCAGTTCTCTGGACGATATCACGTACTGTTCTGCTTGCTGAACGATGATGACATTGTGGATAGCCGCGAGCGTTCTGATAAAACGCTTATCAAATTCTTCCGACTCACCATGAGTGATCAACAACCTCTTCGGCGACAGAGCGATCGACAAACAATGTACCGGTTCTGAATCAGAGCCACCATTGATAAGTATGGGCATATCACCGGTAACCAGATGTTCTCCATCATGGGCAATATCAACCGTCGCCCATCGCATCTGAGAAATGTATTCAATAAAGGTAGCATCAGAAATGTAGTCGACCACTGCACGTAGAATGGAGTTTCGATGTATTGCTGACCAGTCTATTCCATGTAAAAAATCTGGGCATCCTAAGAGCTCAAAAATTTCATCCCTGATCATCTCTGGCGAATCTAGCCGTTCAATTTCCTCGATACGGCGGAAATGTACGGGTTCGGCAAGTCAGAAAAGCTCGTCGGGCAGTTCCTCAAGCAGATGGGGCGCGAGATCACCGTCGCCACCAAGTTTTTCCCGATTCCGTACCGGATCACCAAAGGGCAGTTGATCAGCGCGCTCAAGGGCAGCCTGCGCCGCCTGCAAATGGACGCCGTCGATCTGTACCAGATTCACTTCCCGATGCTCCCCATGCCGGAAGAACACTGGGCGTCGGCGCTGGCGGACGCGCTCGACATGGGCTTGATTCGCTCGGCGGGCGTGTCGAATTACAACCGGAGTCAGACGATTCGCGCGCACAACACGCTGGCGCAGCGTGGCTTTCCGCTAGCGTCGAATCAGCTAGAATACAGCTTGATCGAACGCAAGATCGAGCGGAACGGCGTCAAGGCGGAATGTGACGCGCGCAGGATCAAGATCATCGCCTACAGTCCGCTCGGCATGGGCTTGCTGACGGGCAAATACACGGTCGAAAACCCGCCGCCGGGGACGCGCGGCTTGCAGTACCGGCGGCTTCTGCCCAAACTGCCACCGCTCATCACCCTGATGAACGAGATCGGCGCGGCGCATGGTGACAAGACACCCGCACAGATCGCGCTCAACTGGACGATTTGCAAGGGGACGATCCCGATCCCCGGCGCGAAGAACCGGCGGCAGGCGGAAGCGAACGCGGGCGCGCTCGGCTGGCGGCTGACGGCGGACGAAGTCGCAGCGCTGGACGAAATGAGTGACAGAATCAGGACTGAGTAAAAGCAGGACTGAGGACTGAATGAGAACGGTGACACTACTCAGTCCTCGCTTTTTAGGGAGGGTGCGATGCCAGACAGAATCCTCGTAGCAGGCGCAACCGGCGGCACAGGGCAGCTCATCGTCGCCAAGCTGCGTTCACTTGATCATCCTGTCCGGGCATTCGTGCTCGATCTGGCGGAGGCACTCGAACTGCTTCCGCCGGAGATTGAACTCGTACAAGGCAATGCAGTCGATCCGGCTGCGCTGCCCCCTGCCGTTCACGACGTGCGCGCGGTGATCTGTGCAATAGGGTCACGCGTGCCGCTGGGCGACAATCGCCCGGAGCGGGTCGATTATGAGGGCGTGCGCAATCTCGTTCATGCAGCGTGCGATGCCGGGGTCACGCGCTTCGTCCTCATCTCGTCGATCCACGTTACCCACCCCGAAAACCCGTTCAACCGCTTCGGGCAAATACTGGATTGGAAACTGAAAGGCGAGGATGCGCTGCGCGACAGCGGGCTGATCTATACTATCATTCGCCCCGGCGGGCTGACCGATGATCCGGGCGGCTCACCCATCCAGATCGGACAACGTGACACGCTCAAGGGCAAGATCAGCCGGAGCGATGTGGCGGCGGTGACGGTCAGCGCATTGGACGACAGCCGAACCTATCACACTACGTTTGAGATCATCAATGCGGTTGATCCGTACCTGCCGGACGATTGGCAAGCACATTTCGCGGCACTCAAAACAGATCGAGACCTGCATGGCAGATTGTGAAATTCTAGTTGTCGGCGCGGGACACAACGCGCTGGTGTGCGCCGGGTATCTGGCGCAAGCGGGCTACAAAGTACTGGTGATCGAGCGGCGGCACAAGGCGGGCGGCGCGGTCGTCACCGAGGAGATCGTGCCGGGGTTCAAGTTCGACCTCGGCGGATCGGCGCATATCCTCATCAACCACACGCCGATTGTGCGCGACCTCGACCTGACGCGCTACGGCTTGGACTACATCGACCTCGACCCGCTGTTCTTCGCGCCCTTCCCCGATGGATCGCACTTTACGGTCTGGCGCGACGTGAACAAGACCGTCGAAAGCATCGCGCAGATCAGCCCCGCCGACGCCGAGAACTACCGCAAATTCATCGCGCAGTGGCACGGCATGGCGGAAGGCATGGTCGGGGCGTTCCTCAACGCGCCGACGCCGCTGAACCTCGGCAAATACCTGATCTTCGGGCAGGGTTTCAATCGCAAAGGCATGGAGCAGGTCAACGACCTGATACGCGGTTATGGTCAAGTGCTGCGCCAGTCGTTCAGCGATCCGCGCGTCCCCGCCTTGATCGGCTGGATGGCGGCGCAGTCCGGTCCACCGCCGACCGAACCGTTCAGCGCGCCGTTCGCGCTCTGGCATCCGATGTATCACATCAGCGGCGTGAAGCGTCCACGCGGCGGTTCGGGTCAGCTTACGCAAGCGCTGCAAAAGATGATCGAAGCACACGGCGGTCAAGTGCTGCTCAACCAACCGGTGACGCGCCTGCTCACGGAGAACGGGCGGGTCGTCGGCGCGGAAACACAGTCCGGCGAACGATTCACGGCGTCGCGGGCGGTGGTCAGCGGCGCGCACATCCACACGACGATGAAGCTGCTCGGCAACGCGCTCCCGCCGGATAAGCGCCAGTTGATCGAACGCTCGCGGATTGGCAACGGCTTCGGCATGGTGATCCGCGCGGCGGTCAGCGAACTGCCGAATTACACCGCGCTGCCTACCCCTGAAGGCAAACCGTTTGCCGATCATCACATCGGGATGCAGTTCATGTGCCCCGATCTGCCGTATCTCGAACGCGCCTACGCCGATTACCTCGCAGGGCGACCATCAACCGATCCCGCGCTGATCGCCATGACGTGGAGCGCGTCCGACCCCACGCTCGCGCCGGAAGGCAAGCATGTGCTGTTCATGTGGTCGCAGTATTTCCCCTATGAACTGGCGAACGGCGAGTCGTGGGATGACATCGGCGAACGCGAAGCCGATAAGATTCTGGCGACGCTGCGCCGCTATGCCCCCAACATGACGAAAGATAAGGTGATCGGCTGGTTGGTCGAGACGCCGCTGTATCTGGAACGCGAACTTGGCTTGTATCGCGGTAACGTGATGCACCTCGAAATGTCGATTGACCAGATGTTCATGCTGCGCCCCGCGCTGACGATGAGCACGTACCGCGCCCCGGTCAAAGGCTTGTATCTGACAGGCGCGAGCACGCACCCCGGCGGGGGAATCATGGGCGCGGCAGGTCGCAACGCGGCGGCGACAATCTTGCATGACTTGGGGCGGAAAAAGAATTGAACCACAGAGAACACAGAGAACACAGAGGAGTAAGATAGAAAGACAACTACGTGCATTAGGAGCCGACAACATGGGCGAGAATCAACTGACACATACGATCATTGGGGCGGCGATTGAGGTACATCGTGAACTGGGTCCCGGATTGCTTGAGTCAGCCTATGAGGAATGTCTCGCCCATGAATTCACATTGCGCGGACTCGCCTACCAGCGGCAAAAACCCCTACCCGTATTCTACAAAGGCATCCAAGTTGAGTGCGGCTTTCGCCTCGATTTCTTGGTGGAAGAAGCCGTCGTCGTCGAGTTGAAAGCCGTCGAGCAGTTATCACCTGTCCACCAAGCGCAAGTTATGACGTATCTCAAACTAGCGCAGTGTCGTTTGGGATTACTTATCAACTTCAACTCCTTCAAACTTTTGCAAGGTCTGAAACGAATTATTCTCGATTCCTAATCATTTTCTCTGTGTTCTCTGTGTTCTCTGTGGTTAACTTCTTTTTCGATGTTTTCTCTCTGCGGTCAGGATTGATTCATGAAGTATTTTGGTTTTCTGGCGCGGTTCGTGCTGATTCCGCTGGCGGCGTTGGGCGTGTTCACGTGGTTCGATGCGCGGCGCGGGAAGAAGCTCCCCGACAAGCTCGGCGCGCTGCCCCCGGCGGTGATCCTCGCGGCACATGTCGGCGTGGCGGTCGCCTACACGACCCCATGGGACAATTACCTCGTGGCGACGCGCGTGTGGTGGTACGACAAGAAGCTGGTCAACGGGCTGATTCTCGGCTACGTGCCGATTGAGGAATACACCTTCTTCGTGCTGCAAACCGCGCTGACCGGGATGTGGCTGCTGACGGCGGCGCGCTACACGTCGGCGGATGACGCCCCCCCGAAAGGCGGCTGGCGCTACCGCGTCGGTTTGACGGCGGCACTCGGCGCGGTCTGGGCATGGTCGGTCTACAACCTGATCACGCGCAAGCAGAAGCTCACCTATTTGAGCCTGACGCTGGCATGGGCGCTGCTGCCGATCATGCTGCAAACAGCGTTCGGCGGGGATATTCTCTACCAGCATCGGCGATTGGTCGCGCTCGGCATCGTGCTGCCGACGCTCTACCTCGGCGTGTCCGACTCGCTGGCGATTGACTCCGGCACATGGACGATCAACCCGGAAAAGACGGTCGATATTCACCTCGGCGGCAAGCTGCCGCTGGAAGAAGGCGTGTTCTTCCTGCTGACCAACGTGCTGATCAGCGTGGGCATGACGCTGATGCTGTCGAAGGAAAGCCCGAAGCGCATTCCGGCACGGGTGCGCCGCTGGTTGGGCATCAAGGAGGCATAGGATGACCGATTGGCAGTGGAGCGAAGCCAACTCGAATATGTATCGCCAGTTCTCGCATGTGGTTGTGCCGCACCGCGCCGAGCAGATCGCCACGCTGATGAGCCTGTTCCCGTTCGGTGTGGATGAGACGTTCCGCGTGGTCGAACTGGCGTCCGGCGAGGGCTATCTGGCGCAGGCGATCTTGACGGCATTCCCCAATGCGACGCTGCTGGCACTCGACATCGAGGCGACGATGCGGCGCGACACGGCGGCGCGGATCGCGGGGTTCGGCGAGCGCGGCGCGGTCGGCGCGTTCGACATGGCGCAGCCCGACTGGTATCCGCAGATCGACGGCGCGGACGTGGTTGTATCGTCGCTGTGTGTGCATCACCTTGACAGGGCGGGCAAGCGCGCATTGTTCAAGGCGGTGGCGGATCGGCTGTCGCCGCGCGGCGCGCTGCTGATCGCCGACCTGATCGAGCCGCAGCGGATCGAGGCGCGCAAGGTGTTTGCCGCCGGGTGGGATGCGGTCACGGGGGCACAGGCGCACGCGGCGACCGGGTCGGATGCGTTGTTCCAGATGTTCGTCGAGAAGGAATGGAACTTCTTCGCCTATCCCGATCCGGTGGATACGCCGTCGCCGATTTCGCATCAACTACTGTGGCTGAGTGAGGCGGGCTTCGCCAGTGTCGATGTCTTCTGGCTGCAAGCGGGTCACGCGATTTACGGTGGGTACAAGGCGGCAGAGGGCGCGTCTACGCCGATCCCTTACGCTGATGCCCTGAGGATTGCTCAAGCGGTCTTGGTCTAGGGGCATAATCGATCCTGTCCGTCGGTGCTGCATCCTCTCCTCAGGTGTGCCCATGTGCGGTATAGTTGTCCGAATGTACTGGGAGGTGGAGCGATGAGTATCTGGGGATTCCAGCGTATCCTGTCGGAACGCTTGATTCAGTGGGCGCTGACGAGCATCGGCATCGGCGCGGTGCTGACGTTGGGGACGAAATTCTGGCGCGGGATCGGGTCACAGTTTATCGGGTGGGGCGTGATCAACATGGCGATTGCGTGGTTCGGCGGCACGATGGCAAACCGCCGCCTAGAGACGCTGCCTGATCCGTTTGCGCCCGACGTGATGAAGCGCGAAGCGGTCAATTTGCAGCGCTTGCTGTGGATCAACGCGGGCTTGGATGTG
>JACSRG010000496.1 GCA_014879865.1 Anaerolinea sp. | reverse complement strand
TGCTGCTGGACGCGCAGATCAACAGCTTTGAACTTTCGGTCATCAAAGCTGTCGTGCCCGATGTCGATACGCTGGTGACTTTGCCGGATGCACGCGGCAGCGCCGCCAGTCTGGTCGGCGAAGCAGCACGGCAGCGCTTCATCGCCACTGCCATCGACCTGTTCCGGCGGACGGACGGCGTGTTTGTGCTGCTGCTGGAAGATTTACACTGGGCGGTGGAAAGCCTCGACCTGCTGCGCCAGTTGATCAACGCGCGCCTGCCCCTGCTGATCGTCGGCAGCTACCGTGACGACGAAACGCCGGAGCTCCCCGACACTCTACCCGGCGCGAACGTGATCTCGCTCAAGCGTCTGAACGCCGACGAGATCGCCGCGCTGTCCGAGTCGATGCTCGGCGAGACGGGCGGCAAGCAGGAGATCGTTCAGCTTTTGCAGCGTGAGACCGAAGGCAACGTCTTCTTTCTGGTCGAAACCGTGCGCGCACTGGCAGAAGAAGCGGGCGAACTGAGCCACATCGGACGTTTGACCGTTCCCCGCGTCGTGCTGACCGGCGGTGTACAGGCGATTGTGCGGCGGCGTCTCGCCCGCGTGCCGGAATGGGGGCAGTCGCTCCTTAAGCTGACGGCAGTCGCCGGGCGGCAGGTGACTTTTCCGCTGCTGACGCAGTTGGGGCGGTTGGTCAACGTTACCGATGTCGAGCCATGGATCGAGGTGACGATCAACGCGGTGGTCGGCGAAGTGCAGGGTAACGAATGGCGCTTCGCGCATGACAAACTGCGGCAGGCGATGCTGGAGGACCTCGACGACGATGAACTGAGCGCGCTCCACCGGCAGGCAGCAGAGGCGGTTGAAATCGTCTACCCGAACAGCGAAGATCATGCCGAAGACCTGTTCTATCACTGGCGCGAAGCCGGTGACCGGGAACGCGAACTGCTGTACCTGTTCACGGCGGCGGAACGCGCGCTTGACCTGACGGCGGTCTATTCCAACGCGCTCCGCTGGCTGCAAGACAGTTTGCACCGCTACGGCGACGAGTTGGAAGCGCAGCGCCGGGGCAGAATCTTGAACCTGCTCGGCAAAGCCCACCAGCACTTGAGCGAATACCCCGCCGCGACGGAACGCTATACGGCGGCGCTGGCGCTCGGCATCGACGATATTTCCGCCGAAGCGCGGCTTGGTTTGGCAAGCGTTGACCGGCAGACGGGCGAGCCGCATACCGCCATCGCCTATGCGCGCGAAGCCCTGCGCTACTACCGCAGCGTCAACGACCGCAAGGGTATCGCCGACGCGTTGGAGCGGTTAGGGGCGATTCATATCGACAAAGGAGAGTATGAAAGCGCGCGCGCTGTCCTTGCCGACGTGCTGACGATCCGCTCGGAGCTGAACGATCTGGCGGGGATCGGGCTGGCGCACAACATGCTCGGCAATCTTGCCCTCTACCTCGGCGAGTACGACACGGCGCAGGGGCATTACGAGCGCGCATTGAACCTACGCAGCGCCATTGGCGATCTGCGCGGCACAAGCGCAACTTACAACAACCTCGCGCTGATCGCCCAAGATCGCGCCGATTACGATGCGGCGTGGGCGTATCAGGAGGAGAGTCTCGCCATCAAACGCCGCATCAATGACCGGCAGGGGATCGAGATCAGCCTGTCCAATCTGGGCTATCTGGCGCAGTTGAAAGGCGATCTCAAGCAGACGGAACAGATGTATCTTGAGGCATTGTCGATTCAACGCGAGATCGGCGACA
Source organism: Anaerolinea sp. (assembly GCA_014879865.1). Taxonomy (GTDB): domain Bacteria; phylum Chloroflexota; class Anaerolineae; order Aggregatilineales; family Phototrophicaceae; genus Flexifilum. The sequence goes on along the minus strand of JACSRG010000496.1, from coordinate 5,392 downwards.
AGCGCGGGATCAGCACGACGCTGACCGATCTCGGCACAGTCGCCATGAACAACGACGAGGACGACATCGCCGAATTGTATTTCGGGGAAAGCGGGCGGCTCAAAGCCGAAGTCGAAGATCGGCAGGGCGAAGCGATCTACGTCAACAACTACGCCCAGTTCATGATGGTGCGCGGCGAGTATCAACAGGCGCGGATGCTGTTGGAGCGCGGTCTTCAGTTGGCGCGGGCGATAGGCGAACGCTTCCTCGAAACCTACTCGCTGTTCATGCTCGGCGAACTCGACGAACTCGACGGTCAGCTTGCGGCGGCGCTGGCGAAATACCAGCAGGCGCTGGCGATCAGTGAAGAAATCGGCATCCCCCGCGAACGCGGCGTCATCCTGCTCAATCTCGCCCGCGTGCAGAGCGCCACCGGGAATCAGAGCGCCGCCACTGCCGCGCTGCGCGAAGCTATCGGCATTGTCCTCCAGCTCAACGTCCCGGCAGATCAACATAAGCCGCTGCTGGTCGCGGCGAACATCGCCGTAAATCGCGGCGATTGGGCGCGGGCGCTCGCGCTGCTCGGCTGTCTCGAAGCGGCGGTGCTGACCGAACGCACGGATCGCTTCGCGCTCGATCTGCTGCGCAAGCGGATCGACACGCCGGCACGCGTGGCGTACGACGCCGATTACGTGCTCGGCAGCGAATTGGATGTCAGCGCCGAACTCTACCGGCTGCGCGATGGCGATTAGCGCCGTCCAACCGGCAGCAGCGGTTGGCTAAACCTGCATCCACTGTTCGGTTTGCGCGAGAAAATCCGCGATCTGCGCTGCGACCGGCACTGCCGCGTCGCCAACCCACTCCGCGCCATTCCTATGTGTCACCACCGCCGGATCGTTCGGGATGCGGTAGGCGCGCGGCGTCAGATCCTCGATCAAGAAGGGCGCGAACCACTCGTCCACCAGCGCCAGACGCCACTGTACCAGCGTTCCATCGAGGCGGCGGCGTTCGCCGGGGAACATCTGGCTCACCTTGAAGCCATACTGTTCGATGCGCGCCGCATCGCCCGCCAGATCGTCGGTGCGCAGCGCGTAGCCGACCGCGCCTGCACCATGTGCTAGCAGCACGCTGAAGTCAATGGTCGCCGGGAGCGGTCGCTGCCCGGTATGCGCCAGCAGTTCGAGATAGGTCTCGTCCGGGAAGACGATCAGCGCGTTATGGGTGGCGCGATTAGCATGAACACCGCCGCGAATGACAGTGAAGCCGATTTCTTCGTATTCGCGCATCGCCAGATCAAGATCGGCGACGGCAATGACTGCGTGATCGAACTGTAGTGCCATGTAATCAAGACCTCCATCTCAGTGCTCGAGCCGGTAAATGTTCACAAAAACATCCGTAAGGACGCGCAACGGCGCGTCCGATCTTTTGTACTTTGTAACCCCGACCCCTCCCCGAATGCCAAGCGGAGCTTGGACGGGAGGGGGTTTCGTCAACTTGGACGCCCCATCGGGCGTCCGTACAATTCTCACGATTTATCGGACACAGCACTTAGCCGCGCTTCGGGCGCAGTCGCTCCTCTTCATCCGGGCTGACCGTCCACTCGTCGATCACCCGGTGACTGACCTGTGTTGATAACACCAGCGATGTCCGCATGTCGCCATAGTCCTTCAATTTCATCAAGAAGCGTTCGAGGTGCGGCACGGACGTGCATGACACCTTGAGGATGTAGGATTCGATCCCCGTGACGCAGTGCGACTCGACGACTTCGGGCATGTCGAGCACCGCCTTGCGAAAGGCGAGCGACTGCGGGCTGTTGGAGGTGAGATGCACGAACGCGGTGATCGGCAGTCCGAGGCTCGGCAGATCGACTTCTGCCCGGTAGCCCTTGATCACCCCGGCGTCTTCCAAGCGCCGCACCCGCTCCGTTACCGCCGGGGCGGTCAAGCCAATCGCCTCTCCGATTTGCCGGAAGGACAGCCGCGCGTTCTCTTGCAGCAGCTTGAGCAATCGCCACATGGTGGCGTCGAAGTGTAAACCCATATGCTTGAATCACCTTTGATTATGTGCTGAATCCAGCGTAATGGATTCAATAAGTACTGTCAATCACCCCGTAAACCCCCTACAATGATCAGGTCGCAATAAGGAGCAATAGCTATGACCACGCATCAAGCGGCGACCGGGGAACATGCTGCCGTGTCGCTCACGCCGTCGAGTGGGAAGGTCGTCGCCAGCCGCAGAGTCTTAATCACCATCGCCCTGCTGACCGTTTATATCATCTGGAGTACGACGTACCTCGCGATTCGCTTCGCACTGGAGAGTTTTCCGCCTTACCTGATGATGGGGATTCGTTTTGTCGTGGCGGGCGGCATCCTGTTCGCCTTTCTGCTGGTGCGGGGGTCAAAGCTGCCGACGCGCCGCGAGTGGTGGGGCGCAGGGGTGATCGGTTTCTTGATGCTGGTCATGGGCATGGGCAACACGGCAAACGCCGAGACGATGATCTCGTCCGGGTTGGCTGCCAGCTTGATCGCCGCTATGCCGCTGATCACGCTGCTGCTCAGTCTCGCATGGGGCAATCGCCCGACGCGGAGCGAATGGATCGGCGTCGGGATCGGTCTGGCGGGCGTGATCCTGCTCACCCTCGAAGGCAATTTGCAGGCGAATCCGCTCGGCTTGGTGCTCATCTTCATCGCGATCACCTGCTGGTCACTGGGATCGCTGCTGGTCAAGCGCGTGCCGATGCCCTCCGGCGTGATGGGCAACGCGGCGGAAATGCTGATCGGCGGACTGCTGCTGTGCGGATGGGCAGCGCTGCGCGGCGAAAGCGTCGCCCCGGTGGTCACCCCCGGCGCGCTGCTGGCGCTGGTCTACCTGATCACGTTCGGGTCGCTGGCGACGATGACCGCCTACATGTACCTGCTCAAGAACGTTTCGCCCGCGCTGGCGACCAGCTACTCGCTGGTCAACCCCGGCTTGGCGCTCATCCTCGGCGTGATCCTCGGCGGCGAAGTCATCACGGGGAGCGCGCTGATCGCCCTGCCGCTGATCATCCTCGGCATCGCCTTCGTGTTCGGCTTGTTCGAGCGGCGTAGAAAAGCCTAAAACAGCATAGGGCGTGATGTTCATGCCCTATGCTCGTTTCCCCCTCATCTTTATGTTATCAACTTGGATATTGCGCTACACTATAGGAGCTAAACAGGTAATCGCACGTCCTGTTAACCTGAACACACCACCTCTAGGGGTCGCAGCCTATGTTCACACGCCGCTCTGCCGTGCTTATCGTGTTTGTTCTCCTTTTCGTCGTCGCATTAAGTTCCACGCACGCCGACCGCGTTCGCGAAATCGGCGTTGATTGGTCTGCCGCTTATTTCAACAACACAGTCGGCGGCGGCACACCCGTTTACACCGAGACACTCTCCGGCGGGATTAACTTCAACTGGGGGGTGAACAGTCCCAACCCCGCAGTTCAAGTCGATGGCTGGAGCGCCGTCTTTGGCGCGAACCAGTTGTTCGATAACCGCCGTTACGAGTTCGTCATCGCCGCCGATGATGCCGTAGAGGTGGTTATCGACGGGATCACGCGCCTTTCGCGTCCGGGCGCGCACCCGCTGACGACCGAAACGTTCCAGATGAACATGACGTACGGTTTGCACTATCTCACAATCCGCTATGCCGACTACAGCGAAGAAGCAGCCATCCAGTTTCAATACGTCCCCGTCGCCTTCCCGTATGACGTGACACGCGGCATCAGCGGCACGATCACCGATCACCTCGGCAACCTGCTGCTCGATGCCAAAGTCACCGCCTACGATGCGACGACGATGGCGGTTGCCTCCATCGTCTATACCAACAGCGATGGCGCATACGTCATGGCGCTTGACCCCGGCACGTACAAGCTGTATGCCGAATACGTGGGTGTGATCCCGGAGTACTACGCCGATAAAGCCAGTTTTGCTGCTGCCGACAGCGTCACCGTCGCGGCAGGTGGGATTACGACCGGGATTGATTTCAGCTTAGCCGCCACCGCCTGTCTCGGCGGGACGCTCACCGAACCGGATGGCGTGACTCCCGCTGCCAACGACAACATTTACGTCTATCGCGCAGGTGATCCCCCGGAATCGTCATACTACGGCGCGATCTACTCGACACAGACGGACGTAAACGGCGCGTATCACCTGTGTGGTTTGATCCCCGATCTCTACCGCGTCGAAGCCTATGACCCGTCGAACACCTACCCGAATACTTTCTACAATGGCGCGTTCAACGCGGCGGACGCCGAGATGATCACGCTCGTCAGCGGCGAAGATCACATCGACGTCGATTTCTCGTACCTGACCTACACCATGACGCCGCCCGTCCTGACTGCGCCGAGTGGAGTCAGCGCCGATGCGCCGTCCACCTTCACATGGGAGGAGGTCAGCGGCGCGGACTGGTACTATGTGTGGCTGTCCAACAGCCAGACGGGGAAAGTCTTCAACCGCTGGCACTCCTCTGACGTGTGTACAGGCGGCGTGTGCACCGTTCCCGCCGATGTTACGCTGTTCTCCGGCACCTATCACTGGTGGGTGCAGGCATGGAGCACTGCCTCTGGGTACGGCGAATGGTCAGCGCCGATGCAGTTCAGCCTTTCGTTCGCCGCGCCGCCCACCGCGCTTACGCCAAGCGGGGTGATCGCCTACCAATACCCGTCATTCCTCTGGGAAGCGCTCCCCGGTGCGACATGGTATGAAATCTGGGTTGCCGATGCGTCGGGCGCGGGCAAATCACTGTGGTATCCGGCGGATTCCGCCTGCTACATGGGCTATTGTTACTCGGCGTGGGACGCTGTTGGGCTGATGTCAGCGGGCGTCTATCGCTGGTGGGTGCAGGGCTGGAGCAATGAACTCGGCTTTAGCGGTTGGAGCGAAGCACTGAATTTCATGCAGCCGTTGGGCGCGCCGGTTACGTCTGCGCCGACCGGCGTGATCGACACCAGCACACCGAATTTCGTCTGGCAGCCTACCGTCCCGGCAGAATGGTACTGGGTGCAGATCGCCAACCCTGCGACCGGTGAGCTGTCCGGCAACTGGTTCAGTGCTGCGACGTACTGCACAGACTCCACCTGTACCGTGCCGTCGCCAATCACGCTAGCGGATGCCGATTATGAATGGTATGTGATCGGCTGGCATCCGGTGAGCGGTTATGGGACGTGGAGCGCATCAGTTCCCTTCACCGTCAGCACTGCCGCCCCGGTGACTGCGCCTACGGATGCGCCGCAAGTCGTGCCGCCGGATGAACAGCCGCCGCAGCTCGATCAAGCGCCGCCGGAGAACGGCGGGCAGTAGGAACGCCCAACGGCGTGTCCCTACGTACCAAGTTAACGAAACCCCCTCCCGTCCAAGCTCCGCTTGGCACCTCCCCCGAATTCGGGGGAGGG
>JACSRG010000258.1 GCA_014879865.1 Anaerolinea sp. | reverse complement strand
ATTTGACCGCCGTGCGAGTGTCCTGAAAGCTGCAAGGCGAAGCGTTTCGTCGCCGCCGCGATTTCGGCGAAATCCGGTTCGTGCGCCAGCAAAATCGCCGCGCCCTCTTGCGCCAGCGCCGGGAGAGTCAGGTCAAGCCGCGCGCGCCGCCGCAGCACGCTTTCGACGCCCGCGAAATGCAGACACGCCTCACCGCGCCGGATCGTGTAGACAGCGTTGTTGAGCAAGGTCAAGCCGCTCTCGCGGATCACGTAGCGCACCGCTGCGCGATGCAGCTTGTAATCGTGGTTGCCGAGCGTCGCAATGATCGCTTCTTTCGCGCGCAGTTCGCGCAGCGGGACGAGCAAATCTTGCGGGACGAAGCCCCTGCGCCGGGTGGCAAAATCCCCGGTGATGACGATCACATCCGGCGCGTGACCGTTGATGATCGCCACAATTTCGCCGAGCCGTTCGCGGGTCATGCCGCCGTTCATGTGGATGTCGCTGATCTGGACGACCTTCCAGCCGTCGAAAACCGGGTCAAGCCCATCGAGCGGCAGATCGATCTCCACGATGTCAAAACGGCGCGGTTCGATGCGGGCGGCATAGTAGAGCGCACCCGCAGCGCCACCCAGCGCCGCTAACCAGCCTATACGCTTGAACAAACGAAGCCTTTCTGATGGTCTACACAGGCGGCACAAGCGTCGGTTCGGGCGTGAGCACGGGCGCAAGTGCCTGATCGATCTGGAAGAAGGTTTGCAGCGCCGCCGTCCCGACCGCTTGCAGCAGCAGCACCGTGACCACCGTGATCACGCCGAGGATCAGCGCGTGGCTCAAATTGACCGCCAAGCACCCGCGCAGCCCGCCGAAGTCATACGCCTGCCCCACCTTGCTCGACGTGTTGAACAGCACATACAGGCTCAACACGACGACGATAATCACGAAGCACGCCGCTATCGGCGACCCGGCGGACACGAAAAACACCGCTGTGCCGATGTAGCTGACCAAGAACAGCACAGGCAGCCAACGGTTGTAGAAGCCAAGCAGCACTGTCAGCAGATGGCGCATTGTGCCATGCCCGCCGAACAGCACGGTCGCCATCAGATGCACCAGCACGAGCTGAAGCGCCAAGCCCCCCACGCCGATCAACGCCGACATGAACGCGACCGGGATCAACGTCGCCCCCGTGAACAGCACAAGTCCGCTCTGCAAGCTGGTCGCCAGTCCGCTGATTTCAGGCGCGCCTTCGATGCCGGAGATCGTATTGAAAAAGTTGAGCGATGTTTGCATCGCCACGAGCGTTTGCAGCACCGGACCTATCGTCACGATCAGCACGAAGACCACGATTTCCCATGTCGCATCCGTCCACGATGTGGTCTGCGTGACGCTGACATGCTTATCGATCCGTTCCTGCTTGAGCTTATTCGACGCCTTCTGTTCGAACTGCTTGCGCTGCCCCCGGTCGATGATCAGGTCTATTGCCATATCACCATCCATCCCGGTCACGCTTGTCGCGATGCTGTTGAAATACGCATCGTTGATCAGGTTGGGATCGAGGCTGAGGGCTTCGGTTAGATTTTTCATCGCCTTCGCATCGTCGCCATTCGAGTTGAACGTCAGCGCCGCATCGACGTACTTGCGCGCCCGCTCTTGATTCTCCTTCGGCACATTGTACTTGCGCCCGCGAATCGGTCGGCGTGAGGCGGCTTCCGCCCCCATCAGCGGTTCTTCATCGACCGGGGCAGCGGCTTCTAATGCCTTACGACGGCTTTCCTCAAGGGCGCGCATGCGCCGCTGCGTGTACGACTCTTCTTCGGGCTGTGGTGAACGCGGCGTGTTCGACTGCGGCGGTGCAGACCCACCGCGCCGGGAGTCCTGACGCGGACTCTCTGGTTGAGCGTCCGCCTGCTGGCGAATATACACGCCCGCCTTGCGCGCGAGTTCCCTCAAATCGGGTTCGGGATCACTCCGGTAGATTTCCGCCAGCGGACGGAGCGCCGCCGGATTCTTGCTTTTGCCGAGTGCCACAATCGCTTCGCGGCGGCGTGCGGGATCATCGTCGTTTAGCTGAGAGATCAAGTCGTCAAGCATCGTGTCCAACTCCATTGGCGAATGTCATTCCATTCTAACACGCGCCAATGAAGTAGAAATCTTCAGGTATTATCGTCCGGCTTGGGCGGCATCGCATACAGCCACCAGTACTCATCACGGGGGTATGCCGGTTCGAGCGCCTTCGCCCACACGAAATCGGAGGCTTCGGTATAGCGACGCAGCTTGTTATCGGCAGTCCGCAGCGCACGGTCGAGGTCTTCGCTGTGTTCGCCGAGTTCGGTCAGCACCTCGTCGATGTCGTGGATAATCGTCCGGCGCAGCGTTTCCGGCTGGTAGTTGTTGCGGCAGATGCGCAGGCTGTCCTCGCATTCCTCGAAGAATGCATTCATCGCCTTCAAGCGCGACTTCGCCTCTTGCTCCAGCTTTTCGGTGTAGTGCAGTGTCCACTCGCGGCGGGTCTCGTCGTGCTTGGCGTCGATCTGCGCCAGCTTCGCCCGCTGCGCGTCATTCAGGGTCGCTTCGAGCGCGTGCAGCCGCCGCAGCCGCATCAGCAGCGCGCCGATGGTCAGGCTCGGCATCGACCCGCCGCCGAACAACCCGCCGCTGCCCACGCTGCCATACAACCGATCTTCATGCACATAGGGGATCAAACCGTTTGCCATCGCTTCCGCTTCCCGCAGATCGCGGTCAAGCGCGTAGCTTGTCTCTGACATTCCATCCACCTTTCTTGTATCGGTCACGTCCATCCTCTATGGTAACACACATCGAAACCTTCGTAGGTCAGAACGTCAGATTCGGGTTGCGGAACGGGATCAGTGCGAGGATCACCGAAGGGACGTAGAACGCCGTGCGGTCGATCACGTCTCCGGTCAGCAGCCCGACCGATCCGTTTTGCTGCTTGGAATTGGAACGTCCGAACACGATGTCGTCGGCGTCGCCCAATTCGATCCCCTGCCGCACTAAGCGCGCGGTTTCCTCTGGCAGATCATACGCCGCCGTCCGGCTTTTGCCGCGTCTGCCCGCCGCGTCCATGACGACCATCCACGCGAAGGCTTGCAGCGCGCCCTGATGCGTATCACAGCCGCCCTCCATGCCGACCCAGTAATCGGCGTCCGGTTCACGTTCGTGTGCAGCATTCGCCCGGTTGATCGCGCCCGTCAGCGTTTCGTCATCCGACATCGGCTGGTCGCTCACACCGGACGGCACGCTGATCCCCGTCGCGATGAAGTCTTGTTCCGGGAACATGCGCCGGAAGCCTTCGAGCGCCGCCGCGATCTTGACGGGATTGGTCGAGGCTACAATGATTTTAGTCAATTGAACTCCATCAAGCTTACGTCGGACACGCCGTTGCGTGTCCTAATTTCCTGCCAGCAGCAGCAGCTTAAGCACGGCGAACAAACCGAATGCCGCGTGCGCGACGATTGCGCCGCGCGTCGAACCGGTGTACGCCCGTGCCGCACCGATCACGATCCCGGCGAGGAACGGCTGAATCAAGCCGTAATACAACCCGGTGAGCGGTTCTGTGTCAACAGGCGCGGGGTACGCCAGCAGGTGAAACAGCGCGTAAAGCAGCGCGGCGACGATCAACCCGCCCCATGCGCCCATCAGCGTGCGCACCACCGGGAAGGTGACCCCGCGAAAGACCAGTTCTTCGGCGATGGGCTGCGCCACGACCATGAAGGCAATTGCCAGCAGCCAATCGAGGATGGACATCGCGCGCGCATCAAACGCCAGCAGTTCGGGCGCGGGCGCGAACACCCCGGTCGCCGCCAAGCCGATCAGGTCAAAGGTGACGGCAAAGCCCACGCCGATGAACAGGATCAGCGGGATCGGCGTCGTGGTCGGCTGCAAGCGCAGCCCGACGCGATCCCGGCGCACCACCTGCACGACCAGCACGACGATCAGCACCATGCTGACCGTCCATCCGGCGACCAAGCCGGCGCGCTCGCTGCCAAGCAGGGCATAGCCGAACATCGTCCCGGCAATGATCGCCACGAATGCCGCGCCGAAGGTCAGCGCGACGATGCCGATGCCCCATGCGGGCGGGTCTTCCAACGTTCCGATTCGTTTCAACAGTGAATTCATGGTTTCTTCTCTAACAGCAGAGCCATCATAAGCATATCGATGGGGACGCCACCCCGGTAGTACATGCGCCGCTTGACCCCCTCGCGGACGAAGCCGTATTTCTCGTACAGGTGGATCGCGCGGGCATTCCCGGCGAACACGTCGAGTTCGATGCGTTCCAGCAGCGGACTCGCCGTCGCCCACTCGACCATGTGCCGCATCAGCGCGCTGCCCACGCCCTGATCGCGCACAGGCTGCGCGACGTAGATGCCGAGCGACGTGCAGTGCCGCGACGCTTCAAGTTCGCCGCCGCGACACGTCAGCGCGCCGATCACGCCCTCCGACTCGGCGATCAGAAACAGCGAGTTATCGCCCGCGTTGAGTTCCTCGATCAATTCGCGGATCGTCCCGGTCGCCGGGTTGAATTCCCCCGGCGCATACGGCGTATCGACGGGCGGACTTTCCGCCAGAATCCCCTTGATCAGCCGGATGTAATCGCGCGCGTGGTTGGGCTCAGCGCGGCGAATCCAAAAATTCGCGCCTTCGTGCATCATGGCGCAGGCGTGGTCTTCGGGACGTTGAAGACGATGCTGAAGTCGGAAATCTTGAACGCGCCGATGGGCGTCTGCCCGCTCACATCCGGGAACAGCGCACCGTTGACCTGTACGCCTTCCACGTCAAGCAGGCTCAGGCGTCCACTGCCCCAGAAGCGCGTATTAAACTGCTGCCCTTCCCACCACTGGACAATCGAGATCGGGCACAGACGGGTGTGCGGAATCGGCAGCTTGATCACGCCCTGCCGCACAATCAGTTCGAGGATCGGATCGCCGTTGAGCGCCGACGCACTCAAAACGTCCGACCCATCCGTGCGCATCTGTAGGTCGAACCCGGCGCGCTCCTTCGGGATGCCCCAGTTCGCCCGCCCGCTGATCACGCTCGAATAGGTCGAAACGTAAATCTGCGTGATCGAGTGACGCGCTTTCTTGCCGTCGTCAAAGCGTCCGGGGATGAACAGCAGTTCCCGGTAGCCGCCTACATCCGACGTCTTGTAATCAACGAACGCCAACGCGCCTAAGCCGCCGCGAAAGCGGTCTTGCAGCGCCTCAGGGATGAATTGCAGCGCGAAATCGCGCGGGAAACGGTAGAAGATCACATAGCCGTCGCCGGTGAGTTTCCACGGCGGCGGGACAACCGAATCTTGCATGACGACTCCACAGATATACGTAGGGGCATATCATGCCCCTACCCTGCACTATACGGGACTGTTCCTACCTATTCAACCCTGTCATCGACACGCCTTCGATGAAATAGCGCTGCAAAATGACGAACAGGATCAGCATGGGGACGGTCGCCAAGAATGACCCCATCATCAGCAAGTTCCACGGGGTGCTGCGTTCGCCTTGCAGCAGCGCGATCCCGATGGTGACGACGCGCGTCTCCGGGTCGTTTGCCACGACCAGCGGGAACAGGAAATCATTCCACGCCGCCTGCACCGTGATCACCGCGAAGGCGACCAGCGCCGCCCGCGAGAGCGGCAGCACGATGTGGCGCAGCACTTGCAGCGGGTTCGCCCCGTCGATCATCGCGGATTCTTCCAGTTCGACCGGGATTTGCAGAAACGCCTGCCGCAGCAGGAACATGGCGAACGCGCTGAATGCGCCGGGGATGATCAAGGCGGCGAAGCTGTGCAGCCAACCCAACTGGCGCAGCAGCAGATACTCAGGGATCAAGATCGCCTGAAACGGGATCATCAGCAGCGCGAGGCACATGGCGAAGATGATGTTCCGCCCCGGAAAGCGAAAACGCGCGAAGCCGTACGCCGCCAGCGAACAGGTGATCAACTGCCCCACCGTGCGCCCGATAGTCACAAGGGCGGAATGCACGAGATAGTTGTTGAATTCCGGCGAACGATCATAGAGCGCGGTCAGGTTTTCCCAGCACACCGGGTTATCGGGGATGAAGCGCACCGGCAGCAAGTTGAGTTCGGTGGGCGGCTTGCACGCCGTCGAGATCATCCATGCGAACGGCAGGATCATCACAATTGCCCCGACGATGAGAATCGCGTAGGAGAGAATCTGCATCAGGGGCGCGACATCCGGCTGCTGATCGGGGTACTGCCTGTAGATCGACATATTAGTTTTCGCTTGCTTCGTAGTAGACCCAGCGCCGCTGTAACAAAAGCTGCCCGACGGTGAACACCAGCGTGATCACGAACAGCACCAGCGCAATCGCGGACGCATAGCCGAATTCCGAGCCGATGAAGCCGCGATCATACAGGAAGTAGGTCAGCGTCGTGGCGCTCCCGTTGACGCCGCCGCGCGTCGTGCGCGAGGTCATGACGTACACCTGATCGAAAATCTGGAAGGCGTTGATCACCGACAAAATCGTGACCATGAACGTCGTCGGGGAAAGCATGGGCAGCGTGACAAAGCGGAACATCTGCCAGCGGCTCGCCCCGTCGATCTTGGCGGCTTCGTAGAGCACACGCGGGATCGCCTGCAAGCCCGCGAGGAACAGCACCATGTCGAAGCCGAGCCGCTGCCAGATCGTGACCACTGCGACCGGCACGAGCACGAGGTCAGGGCGCGTCAGCCAGTTCGTATCACGCCCGCCCAAGAAAGCAAACAGGTTGCCGACCAGACCGTAGCGCGGCTGGAAAATCCACGTCCACACAATCGACGCGGCGACCGCCGAGGTCACGACCGGCAGAAAGTAGATCGTTCGGAACCAACCGCGTGCCCGGAGCTTCTGGTTAAGCAGCATCGCCGCGCCGAGTGCCAGCGCAACGCCGACCGGCACGACCAGCACGAGCAGTTTACCCGTGTTGACGAGCGCTTGGTAGAAATCGGGGTCTTGGAAGAGGCGCTCGAAGTTGCGCAGCCCGACATCGACGGGCGGCTGGAGCGCGTTCCATTCTTGGAGCGAGGTCAGGAACGCCATCAGCACGGGGATGCCGAAGAAGAACGCCAGTCCCAAGACGTTGGGCGCGACCAGCGCCATTCCCCAGTATGCGCGCCGTCGGCTGAGCGGCGTTTTGCCGAACAGGTT
>JACSRG010000136.1 GCA_014879865.1 Anaerolinea sp. | reverse complement strand
GCTTTGACGGCATCTTCTTCGCGGGGCAGCACGTTCCCATCCGCATCGTACTTGCGCCCGCTCTTGTGGTTGGCGTAGCGGCGTGCGCGGGTGAATCCCATCTGCAAGTATTTACGCGCCATATCCATGCCGACGAAATCGCCCTGTGCCTTGTAGTCGAGGAACAGCGCATAGATCGCCGCCGCCGATTCGCGGGCGACCTCCGGCGTTTTGAAGCGCCAGTGCGGGAGTATCTCCGACTTGTACGGTTCGACCAGCAGCACGCCCTGTTCGCCTTTGCCAACGCGATACAGTTCGGGATGCTCGCGGAAGTTCACCTGCTTGAAATCCTGATTGTAGTCAAACTCGCCCATGCGCCCTCTCATCAGTATTACAGGACACATTATAATGTAGGGGCATGATATATCATGCCCCGCGAGAGGTGTCTAGATCGGGATCGGCTGGCGCACCCAGCGATGCGGGCGCAGCGCGGCGACCAGTTCGGCGGGCAGCGTTTTGCCGTCGCTGGCGGCGATGTTCGCCTCGACATGGCGTGTACGGCGCATCCCCGGAATCACCGTGCCGACTCGCGAGTCTGCCAGAATGAAGCGCAGCGCGAATTCCGCCATGCTCATGCCTGCGGGGATCAGCGGACGCAGCAGATCGATGCGGGTCAATGTTTCCGCCAGAGTCTCCGGCGTGAAATACTTGCTGCGCCAGTCGTCGTCGGGGAAGCGCGTGTCCGGTGTGAATGTCCCGGTCAAGCTGCCCTCGTCGAACGGCACGCGGGCGATCACGCCGATGTTCAGTGCTTCGCACAGCGGGAACAGATGATCTTCCGGGTTCTGATCAAAAATGTTGTAGACCACCTGCACCGCGTCGATCAAGCCGGTGCGCAGCGCCTTCAGTACGTTGTCCGGCTCCCAGCGATTGATGCTGATGCCAAACGCGCCGATTTTCCCCGATGACTTGAGGTCGCTCACGGCGCGCTGCCAGCGATCATCGTCCGCCCAGTGATCATCCCACACATGGAGCTGCATCAGGTCAAGGTGATCGACGCCCATATTGCGCAGCGATGTTTCCGTCGATTCGATCAGGTAGTCGTAGGGGAACACATCTTCCAGCGCGTAATCGGCGGTCGCGGGCCATTTGCGGTTTTTCGGCGGGATTTTGCTGGCAGTGTACAGCGTCTTATCCCGGTGCGCGCGCAGCAGCCTGCCGAGCAGTTCCTCGCTGTGACCTTCGCCATACGCCAGCGCGGTATCGAAGAAATTGCAGCCGAGGTCAACAGCACGGTGCAGCGAGTCGAGCGACTCGGCGTCATCCGACCCCGTCCACCCTGCCATGCCCCACATCCCATAGCCGATCTCGCTGACCGACCAGCCTGTGCGCCCGAAAGTGCGGTAGTGCATTTGTCTAATTCCTCTCAAAAGTCCATTTTACGACACGGTTTATAGCGCAATCACCGAGTCAAAGAAACCCCCTCCTGTGATACTTTTGCCGCCCATGCGTATCATTAAGTATGAGCGCACGACTCCACATAACCCAAGCGGTGACGTCCGCACAGGTTCGTCCCACCGCCGTCGATTGGGACGCGGTCTACTGGGAAACCCTGCCCCGCGTCTACAACTTTTTTCGCTACCGCGTCGGTGAGGATCAGCTTGCCGAAGACCTGACCGCGACGACTTTCGTCAAAGCATGGCGGGCACGTGACCGCTACGCCGACGATCTCGCCGCCTTTTCGACATGGCTGTTCAGCATCGCGCAGAACGTTGCGGTGGATCACTACCGCCGCCGCAAGCCTGAACTCTCGCTGGACAGTGATCGCCTGCCCGCGCTGACGGTCGAGCACTCGCTCGAAGACCTGATCGAACAGCGGGCGGACTCGGCGCGGCTGACCGCCCTGCTCAACCGGCTGACTCCGCGCGAACGGGAGTTGATCGCGCTCAAATACGGCGCGGAGCTGACGAATCGAGCAATTGCGAGCGTCACCGGGTTGAGCGAATCGAATGTGGGGACGACGCTTCACCGCACGATCCAGAAACTGCGCCAGCAGTGGGATGAATCACCATGAACGACGACTTTTTACACAAGCACCGCCGACCGCCGGACAAGGCGTTCGCGGAAAAACTGCACCGGCAGCTTCAAGCGGAGGATGAGGATATGACCGCTTTACCCATGACCCGTACCTTTAAACGGCGCGCCCCGTTCCCAATTGGCGCGGCGGCGCTGTTCGTAATTGTGCTGTTCGGCGCGCTGATCGCGCTGCGCCCGAATTTCGTGCCGCCCCGCCTCGCGCAGGTCGATACCGGCTTCTGGGACACCTTGCAGCCGATCAACGCCGAGAATGCGGGCGATCTGGTCGAAGTGGCACGGCTTGGAAACGGCACAATCTACGATGTGGCGTGGGATCGCGACGTGATCGCCGTCGGCGGGGCGGGCGGCGTGTGGGTGTACAACTCGAACGCGCTGTCACAAGCGCCGCGCCTATTCGAAACGGAATATCCGATGTACCGGCGACAGGTTGCGCTGAATGTCCAACAGGGACTCGTCGCCGCACCGGATGGCGAGTTTCTGCGCGTGTGGGATATTGAAACGGGCGCAGAACTGCACACCTTCAGCGGGACAAATGTAGGCAGTACGTGGAACGCGGTCGCGTTTAGCACAGACGGGCGCTACCTCGCCGGGGGCGAAGCGCCGTTTGTGTACGGGCGTCCGATGATGGATGTCAGGGTGTGGGATTTGGAGACGGGCGAATGGGTGGCGGCGCTGCAATCCGAGCAGCCAGTCCTCGCCATCGCGTTTAATCCCATGCGCCTATCGCAGTTCGCGCTGCGAACAACAACGCACGTATCGGTGTTTGACCTCGACCAGCCGGATTTTGAAGCACGAGCCGACGCTGCGCTCACAACCTACGAATCGGGCTTGAGCTACAGCCCCGATGGTCAAACGCTGGCATACGGCACTGAAGACGGCGCGATCCTCTGGAACCCGACGACTCAGGAAGTTACGCAAGAGATCGTCATCAGTGACGACCAATCACCCTACGTTGTCGATGTGGCGTTCAGCGCGGACGGCGCATATCTGGCGTTTGCCAGCCGTAATTTTGGCGTGAGCCTATGGAATGTGTCACTAGGAAACTGGTTGCTCGGCGAACCCCGTCAGAATGACACGTTTCGCGACGTAAGCGCACTCGCGTTCAACAATGCGCTGGAGATGCCGCTGCTCGCCAGCGTGCAATTCGGCAGCATCATTAACTTGTTCTCGTTCCGCAATGGGATGACGCTCACCAACGTGCGCGGTTTCCACAGCCCGATCCTCGCCGCCGATCTGAACAGCGACGACGAGACATTGGCAACCAGCGGGTTGGACGGGATCATTCATCTGTGGAATCTGGAAACCGGGCGCGAGATTAATACGTTCAACTCGCCACCCGCTTGGCTGAGCGATCTGGCATTCAGTCCGGACGGATCAACACTGGCATACGCAGTTTCCGGCAGCATTCTTGAAGGTGAAGTCTCCGGTGAACTCGATCCGGGTCGGGCAAACCTGACTCCGCACACAGGTCTACATCTGGTCGATCTGGCGACCGGCGAAATCACGGGGCAGTTGGGCAGCAGCACGCGCCGTTACAACTTTCTCGCCTTCAGCCCGGATGGGGAAACGCTCGCCGCCGCCGAGTCGAACGATCAAAACATCCAGACGTGGAATTGGACGGAGAGCGATCAGCGCGAACCGGGGACGGTCTTCGTGCCAAGCATCCTCCCCTACCAGATGGTCTACAGCCCGGATAATACGCTGTTCGCGGTCGTGCAAGCCGATTGGCGGCTCTCATTCTTCGACGCCGTGACGGGCGCGGAGGTCTTCCCGCTGTCGCCCTCGCCCTCACGTGTGATTGCGGTGGCGTTCAGCCCGGATGGAACGCAGTTGGCAGTCGGTCAGCGGTTGGCGGACGGGAACAGCACCATCACGATCTACGATCTGGCGACAGGTGAGGAAATCACGGCGCTGACCTACGAAACGCACACTGATCTGGTGCAGGATTTGACGTTCAGCCCGGATGGTACGCTGATCGCTGGCGTCATCGACTCGAATCGCCTGCATGTGTGGGATGCAACGACAGGCAGACTACTCTATGCGCAGCCAAACCCTTACATAATCAGCAATCACATCGGCTTCAGCAGCGACGGTCGCTTCATCGTTACGGGCGATTGGGACGGTTTCATCCGCGTGTGGGCTATCCCGGAATAGAAAAAACAAGAAAAGAGAAAGAAAAGACTCAACGCAAAGGCGCAAAGGAAAGGGATATGAAACTCTCCTTTGCGTCTTCGTGTCCTTGCGTCTTTGCGTTGAGTCTTTCTTTTGTTCCTTTATCTACCCGTTGACGACTTCGCCGCCGTTGACGTGCAAGATTTGTCCGCTCATGTACGACGAGTCATCGCAGGCGAGGAAGACATACGACGGCGCGACTTCCTCCGGCTGACCGGGGCGTCCCATCGGCGCGCTTGCGCCGTGCTGCGCCGTGCGCTCGGCATCAAACGACGCCGGGATGAGCGGCGTCCAGATCGGACCCGGCGCGACGCCGTTCACGCGAATCTTCTTCTCGATGAGTGACTGCGAGAGCGCCCGCGTAAACGAGACAATCGCGCCTTTGGTCGAGGAATAGTCGAGGAGCTGCGGGCTGCCCTTATAGGCGGTGATCGACGTGGTATTGATGATCGCCGATCCCGGTTTCAGGTGCTTGAGCGCCGCCTTCGTCAGAAAGAAGTAAGCGAAAATGTTGGTGCGGAACGTCCGCTCCAACTGCTCCGCGCTGATGTCTTCGATGCTGTCTTGCGGGTACTGCACCGCCGCGTTGTTGACCAGAATGTCTAAATGCCCCAACTGCTGCACGGTCTGCTGCACCACCGACTGGCAGAATTGTTCGCTGCCCACATCCCCGGCGATCAGCAGGCAGCGCCGCCCTTCCTGCTCGACCTGCCGCTTGGTTTCCTCGGCATCTTCATGCTCGTCAAGGTAGACGATGGCGACATCCGCGCCTTCCTTCGCATACGTGACCGCGACCGCCCGCCCGATGCCGCTGTCGCCGCCGGTGATCAGCGCGACTTTGCCGGTCAGCTTCCCGGCAGGGCGATACTTCACGTCCTCGAATTGCGGACGAGGCGTCATTTCCGCCTCGATCCCCGGTTGGCGCTCCTGCTTCTGCGCTGGCATGGTTTGCTTTTGCTGTTGACTCATACGTTTTTCTCCTCTTATATCAAGACGAACGGACGCCCTATATCGCCTCCGAAGTGGGGAGGCGGTACAAAGCGTCCGTCACAGGATGTCCATCGTGTATCCGATGGACTGCAAATTGACTTATGCCGACTTACTTCGCCTTCTGGTTGACGCGGCTCTCCGCGATCTGCGTCAGCAGTTGATCCGTCTCTTCTTCCAGACGATTCTGCTCGTCAAACATCTGCGCAAGTTCGGTCATGCCGAGCGTTTGCGCCCACACGCGCAGCGTACCATAGGCGGAGATTTCGTAGTGTTCCACCTTCTGCGCCGCCGCAATCAACGCCGCGTCGAGGACTTCGGCGTCGCCGCCTTCCTCGATGATGTGCTGCCCTTCCTTGATCAAGCCCGCCATGCCGTCGCATTTCTTGCGCGACGGACGCTGATCGAGCATCTCGAAGATGCGGTCAAGCGTGCGAATCTGTTCTTCGGTCTGGCGCAAATGCGTTGTGAACGCCTGCTTGAGCTGGGTGGACTTCACTGCCGCGATCATTTCGGGCAGGGCTTTGGTGATCTGGTGTTCCGCGTCGTAGGTATCCTTGAGCGTATCGAGCATCAAGTCATTGAGATTCTGCATCTTCATGCGGATTTTCCTCTCGCATTTCAAATTACAATTAGCCTTACGTAGTTCAGTGTAAGGCAAGCGCAAACCGCCGCGCAAGTTTCGCGGCAGTGTTCTCATCCGTTTTTCATGGCATATAATGAGAGCTAGAGGGAGATAGGAATGATGCGATGACAGTGGCATGATGGCTGCGGATTCCATTACAGCCGACGAGTCTTCACAACATTGGGGGAAATCGCTGAATCAGCTTCGAGATGAAATACCCGGAAATCGAAGACCCGGTCGAGTGGGTCAAGGCACAGCGGCGCAAGCGCATAATCTGAAAGACATGACGCCGCTGATCGGACTTGCCATCAAACCCTACGCATAATGCTGGCTGTTACCTCAGCTTGATTGACATCACGCTGTCCGCCGAGAAGCCGAGCCGCGCATAGAAACTTTTTGCGCGTTCGTCTGCCCGTTCACTGTTGACCATCAAATGATGCAAATTCAGCCCTTCCGCGCGCCGCATGACCGCTTCGAGCAGCGCCGTCCCCACCCCGCGCCGCTGATACGTCGGCAGCACGGCGATGTCGTTGATCAGCCCGCGCCCCTCCGTCAGCCCGCGCATGATCGACAGCGCGATCATCCCGATCAGGATCGGCGGTTCCTGCCGCGCCTCCGCGACGAACACCTCTAAGCCCGCGCTCTCGCGCAAACGCTGGAATACATCGCGCCATTCCTCGCGCGGCAGTTCGCGGTTCGCCGGGATCAGCCCCAGCAGCGCCATGATCTCGTTCGCGTCGGAGAATTCCGCCGGGCGGATGACGAACTCGGCGCGTTCGACATGCCGCTTCGACGCCGACTCGCCGTTCGCGCGGCGTTCCAACCACTGCGCGATCATCTCGCGGTGCGTGCGGAACGGCAGCAGCGGTAGTTCTTCCGGCGTGAAGACCTTCGCGTCGTCGGCGTCGTCCCCCGCTTTGAGTTCTCCGCCCACCGGACGCGCGCGGTAGAAGATCATGATTCCGCTCTGCGGCGGACCTTCGGGGTACGAGTTGACCGTCGCCAGTTCGATGATTTCGACCTTCAAGCCGGTCTCTTCTTCCGCCTCGCGGATCGCGCCTTCTTCCGCGCTCTCGTCCGCTTCGATGTAACCGCTCGGCAGCGCCCACCTGCCTTGATGCGGCGGGCGGTTGCGCTTGATCAGCACGACGCCGCCGCCCATCTCGATCACCACGCCGACGGTCGGCACAGGGTTGACGTAATGCACGTAGCCGCAGTTCGAGCAGGCTTGGCGAATGCGTCCGCCATCTTCGCGGGTGGTGAGCTTGTGACTGCACACGGGGCAGTAGGTCAGTTGTTTCGCCATAGG
>JACSRG010000478.1 GCA_014879865.1 Anaerolinea sp. | reverse complement strand
TGCCCCATCACCGACCGCGCCGATTTTGCCCACGACGCCCGTTGATGGAACAGATCGCTATGCAGCGCTCCCGCAGGAGTCCACCGTGCAGGGATTCCCGCAGATCGGCTATCCGAGCGCGGCGGTCGATGTGGTGCTGTACAGCGCCTTTGACGATCTGGCGTCCGGCACGTTCTACCGCGACAGTTTCCCGACGCTGTTGGCGCGCGTTCGCTCCGGCGAAATCCGACTGATCTTCGTGCCGCTCTCCGGGCGCGGGACGCTCTCCGGCGGACGCGGCGCAGCACGGGCGGCACTGTGCGCGGGCGAACAGGGCGCGTTCTGGCGCTTCCATGATCTACTCTTCGACTGGCAAGCGCAGTTTCCGGCTGAACCATTCGCCGGGGATCGCCTGCTGACGGGCGCGGCGGCAGTCGGCATTGACCAGAGTCTCTGGAATGAATGCCTGCTGGCAGACCGGGCGGATCTGCGGTTGGACGATGCCGCGCGCTTTGCAAGCAATGAGCCGAACTTCACCTCGACGCCGTACGTGACGATCAACGGCGCGCCGTCGCTCACCGACGCGGAAAGCCTCGACTTCACCATTAATCTGATGGCACAGCGCTTCAATGAGAGCGTGCTTGCCACAACCGCGCCGGAAGACGCCGCCGCCACGCCGGAGATCACCATCGATCCGAACATGGCGGCGACACTTGCCCCGCTGATCACGCAGGAAGGCGCGCCGCCGCCGTTCGACATCACCCTGCCGGAAGGATGGGGACGTGCCTACAGCACGATTGTGCTGCAAGACATCGACGCGATTCGCAATATCCCCTTCGCGCTCTATCAAGGTCCCGTCACGGGCGGCATGGGGACGATCATCGTGCTGTGGGCATTCCCCAACTTGATCCCGTCCGGCGGACTAACGGGCGCGGATGTCCCGCCCGATCTGTACATCGACGGGACGCGCCTGCTGCGCCTCGCCGTCGTCGAAGAGCGCTGCAACATTGGCACGGACTTGCGCCGCGAGTACTCGGTCGGCGGGCTGGCGGCGGTCGGGACGTCGTTCGCGGCAGTGGACTGCCCCGGTCAGCCGAATACACGCGGTTGGTTCGCGGGTTTGCAGCAGTTCAACCTGAATTTTGTATTTTATGTCTATGCCGAACCACTGGCGGCGATGGATGTCGCCGAACCGGAGATGCAGGCGCTTCTCGACAGCGTGCGCTTCGTACTGCCACAAACAGCGCCATAGATCAGGACTGAAGAAGAAGTAAGAGAAGTGACGAGTAAAAAGTAGAAAGTGAAGACCAAATCGAGGCGCTTACTTTCTACTTTTCACTTTCAACTTCTTTTCTAAGACCTCAGTCCTCTCCGGCAGACCAGCAAAGGATACCCCTACGTGACTCACCCTATCATCGTCATCGGCGCGGGCATTGGCGGACTCAGCGCGGCGATTCGCCTGCGCGCCGCCGGTCGTCCCGTGACAATCCTCGAAGCCAATTCCACCGTCGGCGGCAAGATGAGCGAAATCCGCGCCGACGGCTTCCGCTGGGACACAGGTCCCTCGGTGATCACCATGCGCCATGTCTTCGCGGATTTGTTCGCGGCGGCGGAGCGCAAGCTCGAAGATTACCTGACGCTCCTGCCCGTCGATCCGCTGACGCGCTATTTTTACCCGGACGGCACGCGCTTCGACGCGCTGGCAGATCGCGCTGCTATGTCCGCGACTCTCCGCGCGTTTGCCGGAGAGAGCGACGCGGCGGGCTATCTGCGCTATCTCGACTACGCCCGCCGCATCCACGACATCACCGGCGGCGTGTTCATCTACAACGACCCGCCGACCTTCTGGCGCGTCGCCCGCACGCCCTTACGCGACATCCCCGCCGTTGATCCGCTGCGCACGATGGATGGCGCGATTCGCTCGTTCGTCCGGTCGCCTAAGCTGCGCCAATTCCTCGGACGCTTTGCGACCTACGTCGGCGCGAGTCCTTACCTCGCCCCCGCCACGCTCAACGTGATTGCCGACGTCGAATTGTCCGGCGGCGTGTGGTATCCGCAGGGCGGCATTTATGCGATTGCGCGGGCATTCGAGCGGTTGGCGCGTGAACTCGGCGTGGAGATTCGCACAGACACACCCGTCAGCCGGATCGACGTAGCGAACGGGCGTGTGACCGGCGTCACACTGGCGGACGGTTCACGTCTCGACGCCGACGCCGTGATCGCCAATGTGGATGTTGCGACCGTCTACGAGAAGCTGCTGCCCCGCGATGCGGTCAGTCCGCGCCCGATCACGCGCTTGACGAATGTCGAGCCATCTTGCTCCGGTTTCATTCTGCTGTTGGGAATTGAGGGGCAGCACGCCGATCTCGCGCATCACAACATCTTCTTCTCGCGTGACTATCGCCGTGAGTTTGACGACATTTTCGCGCGCGGCGTCCCGCCCGACGACCCAACGATCTACGTGGCGATCACCGCGAAGACCGATCCCGGTCACGCGCCGGACGGCGGCGAAAACTGGTTCGTGCTGGTCAACGCGCCTGCGCTCGATGAGCGGTACGACTGGTCGAAAAATGTGCAAGCATACCGGGATCATGTGCTGAATCGGCTGGCGGAGTTCGGCTGTGACGTGCGTGGGAAAATTCGCGTCGAGCGGAGGCTGACTCCGGTGGACATCGAACGCATGACAGGAGCGCGGCGGGGAGCGCTCTACGGCGTGTCCTCGAATGATCGCTTCAACGCGCTGCGGCGTCCACACAATCGGGCGCGTGACGTGCGGGGACTGTACTTCGCGGGCGGGACGACTCACCCCGGCGGCGGCGTACCGATGGTCACGCTGTCGGGCAAGGTCGCCGCGCAGATGGTGCTGGCAGACTCACCAGATCGTGTCTAGGTCAGAGAGCTTGATCTTTCCATCGCGGCTGATGATCGGCACGTTGAGGTGTACCGCCGTCGCCGCGATGATCCGATCCGGCATGTCGGGAATTTGCGTCACACTCACGCGCTAAACGCCCAAATCAACCGGGATTTCCTCAAGCATACTATCAGCGGTTTGCAGCTCACTGGCAAGCTGAGGCGGTATTTTCCCCTTCTCGATGAGATAAACCATTTCAACGAATGAGATTGATGAAACACCTATGCTGTGTTCGGTATTGAGCGTCGAATCGAAAACCGCCTTTGCTTTTGGTGACAAGCGAGGATCAGCAGACAGATACCAGATAAGCGCGTGCGTATCGGCGACAGCGAGTATCAACTAGATATCCTCTCGCGGAAAGTTACCCCACATTTCCCGGCGTGCTTCGTCAATGTCTTCGGCGGAAACCTCAACGCCTTCCCAAAGCCCATACAACGACTTACGGGGCGTAGATGGTTTCGCTGTCGTTTTCATCCGTGCCAACAGCCGCTCGATCAGCCGAATCTGATCCTCAATCGACCACTCCGCAACCTGAGCATCGACCTGCTCGATAATCTCATCTACAACATGATCCGTCATCGCTCTCCCTCCTCACTCCTCCCTAAGTATAATCGCGCAAATACAGGAAATCATGTCCGATGGTGCGGCGGCTGACTTTGGCGATGTTCGGCATGGTGCGCTTGTAGTGATTGATCTTCACACGCCGCCACACGCCTTCCACGAACGGACGCGCGAAACCCTCGGCGACCACTTCGTCAAGCGTGTAGCGCTCATCCACGATCAAATACAACACCTGATCGACCTCGGCGTAGGTGAAGCCAAGTTCGCCCTCGTCCGTCTGCCCGACCCACAAATCCGCCGACGGCGCTTTCGTCCGTACCGACTCCGGCAGGTCGAGCGCGGCGGAAAGCTGGCGCACCTGCGTCTTGTACAGGTCGCCGATAGGCTGCAAGGCGACGCCGCTGTCGCCGTAAATGGTCGAGTAGCCGAGCAGTAGTTCGGTCTTGTTGCTCGTCCCCATGACCAAGCCGCCCCACGCCACCGACTGATCGTAGAGGATGGTCATGCGCAGCCGCGCCATGACATTACCCTTGCGTCCTGCGCTCATGTCGGGGAACTGCGCGAACAGCGGGTCTGCCATGTCGGTGATCGGGATCGTCAGGCTGGCGAGTCCAAGCGCGTCGATCACCAGATCGGCATCGGTCAGGCTGTCCTCGGACGACGTTTTGTAGGGCATCCGCACGGCAAGCACGTTCTCCGCGCCGAGTGCCTCCGCCGACAGGTACGCCGACAGCGCCGAGTCGATGCCGCCGGACAAACCGATCACGCAGCGGCTCATCCCGGTCTTGACGATTTCATCCTTGATGAAGCCCGTCAGCATTTTGCGGGCAATGCTCGTGTTGATGTTTAGGCGTTCGGCGATCATGACGGGTTCTCCGAGAGGATGCGGGCGAGTTCGCGCTGCACGAGCGTCGGGCGCTCGTCGCGCAAGAGCGGCAGACGACTGCGCGTGCGGTGCAGTTGATTCAGGTCGATGCTGTGCGTCAGCAAACATTCGTCAAAGTACACCCCGTTGAGCAAAAATTCCCCGTTCGGATCGACGATAGACGAGCCCCCCCAGAAATTCTTGCCGTCTTCATAGCCGACGCGGTTACAGTGGATCACATAGTTGGTAAACATGCTGCCATACGCTTGATTGACCAGTTCGACCCAGCGCGTGCCCGACAGTCGATCCCCGCCGTCGAGTCCCCGGCTGGGGCTGGCGCTCTGGAACAGCAGCACGTCCGCGCCGTCGAGCCACAGCACATACGCGGGCGACATATGCCAGAAATCCTCGCAGATCAACATGCCGACACGTCCGAAGCGCGTATTGAAGGCGCGGATGTGTTCGCCTTGATCGAAGTAACGCCCCTCGTCGAACATGCCGTAGGTCGGCAGGTAGATTTTATGGTGGATATGCACGACTTCCCCGCCGGAGAGGTACGCCGCCGCCGTGTAGTAACGCCGCCGTTCGTCCTGATGTACGAACCCGACCATCAAATCGAGGCGGCGGCTGGCGTCGAGCAGCGCCGCGAACGTCGGGTCATCACGCTGCGTGCGGATCGCCACTTCGGGGATCAAATCCTGCACCTGATACCCGGTCAGCGATAGTTCAGGGAAGATCAGCAGTTCAACGTTTTGACTCGCCGCCTGCTCGACATAGGCGAGATGCTTTTCCAAGTTATGACGCACATCCCCGATCTTCGGGTACATCTGCGCCAAGCCGACATTCACACGCATACCACTCTCCTTAAGACGAAAAGAAGATTGAACCACAGAGAACACAGAGTGTAAAAAGCGAAAGTTCGCCGCAGAACCCAGTGATTGCGACGGCAGCCGAGCACATCCCTACACGCGATCTCTGGTCATCTTCTCTGTGCTCTCTGTGTTCTCTGTGGTTAAGGTTCTTTGCACTGCCCACACAAACATGAGCGCATCCAGCACTTGATCGACGCGCAGACCGGCGATCATGGGCGACGCATCCGCGCGGACGAAGCCGATAGCGAACATCCCCGCGCTGACGACTGCCAGCATCAGCCAGAAACGGCGCTCACCCCGCGCCAGCAGCCCGATCCCCGCCGTGACCAGCCCGACGATCACGCCGAAGCGCGCCGTGCTGAACCTCGGCACGAAGTTGCCGTACACATCACGGGATTCCCACACCAGCCAATCCGGGTAATTCGCCAGCGTATCGACCTCGCGCCCGTACCCGCACCCCGCCGCCGCGCAGCCGATCCACGCGCTGAGCATTACGAGCGGGATCACCCACGCGAAACGCGCCAGCAGCCAATGCGGATCGACGCCGCGCCAGCGCCCGATCAGCCAAACGCCGACTAGCCCGCCGATCACCGCGCCATGCCAGCCGAGTCCGCCCGCGTCCCACCGCGTGATCTCGTCCATGTGTAGGGCGAAATAGTCCCACGACAGAGCGACGTATTCCAGCCGCGCCCCGATCACCGCGCCAAACAGCGCCCCGATCCCCGTGTCGATGATTTGCGCGCGGCAGTACGGGGCACGCCGGAAGCTCAAGGCGAGCGCGATCACGAGCGCCAGCGTCAGCATCAGGCTGTAGACCGGGAGGCGGAACGCGCCGAAAACGAAGATGGGGTCAAGCACAGCAGGTCTGCTCCAACGATTTAGTGTAGTTTATACCCAAAGGCAGATGGCGGCAAGGATACCTCCATAAAAGTGGGGTGTTGAACCAGAAATATTACGTCTGACATCAACGTCATGCTATAATGAAACTTGGACTTGTAACGTTGATGTTGACAAGGAGTCACAGATGGGCATTAGTTCAATACTGGGAGCACTCTCGCTTCTGGGTTTTCTTCTCTTCTTGGGTGGCATCGCAACCGTCGTCCTGTCGGCATCTCAAGGACGCCCGGTGCGTTCCGGCGTGCTGCTGGCAATCGTCGGGATCATCGTCGGCGTGCTGTTCAGCGTGATCAGTCAGGGCATTTTGATCGTCCAACCGCAAGAGGTCGCCGTCGTAGTCAATACCCTCACCGGCGATCTGGATGACAACGCGCGGCGCGGCGGAACGCACATCATCGTACCGGTTGTGCAGCAGTCCTTCCAATATCTCGTCTCTCAGCAAAGCGTGACAATGGACGAGGCAGCAGGCGGTGAAGGACCTATCGTCGCGCGAACAGCAGACGGACAGGAAGTGAGTCTTGATGTATCGGTGCTGTTCAGCGTTGATCCAGCCAATGTGAATACGCTGCACCTGAACTGGCAAGGGCGCTACGCCGATGAATTTGTTGTTCCGCAAACGCGCGGTATCGTGCGTGATGCCGTGTCGGGCTTTGAAGCGGCGGATATTTACGCGGGTGGACGCGAGCAGTTAGGTCAAACGGCGTTTGACCGCTTGAGTCGTCGCCTTGCTGCCGATGGTTTGCTGCTCTCGGACTTGATCATCCGGGATGTGACCTTCTCGCAGCAGTACGCCGACGCCATCGAACAGGCGCAGGTCGCCGCGCAAGAAGCGGAACAGGCGCGTTTGCGCGTTCAGCAGCGTCAGCAAGAAGCAGAACAAGCCCGTGCCGTCGCGCAAGGTCAAGCGGATGCCGTCGTGATTGCAGCCGAAGGTGAAGCGTCGGCAATCGTCGCGCGCGCTCAAGCCGAAGCACAGGCGCTCCAGTTGGTCAGCGAGGTACTCGCCGCCAACCCGAACCTGATTCAGTACGAGTATGTCCGCAACCTGTCGGATAACGTGGAGTTGATCCTGCTTCCGTCCAACAGTCCGTTCCTGTTCGA
>JACSRG010000512.1 GCA_014879865.1 Anaerolinea sp. | reverse complement strand
CTTGCAAGCACGGGCACGGCATTCCCCACCGGGTTGAAACCCGGTGTCCCCTGCCGCTAATTTCTATGGATGAACTCGAAAACAAGTATGGCTACTTCGAAGATCGTGTTGTCTTCAAAATCACCGACCCAAACACGCCAATGCCTTGGGTCAATGTGCTGACCAATGGCGACTACGGCACGGTGATATCACAGGCGGGCAGCGGTTATTCATGGCGCGGTCATGCCGGGTTGAACCGCCTCACGCGCTGGGATCAAGATTTAATCCGCGATGAATGGGGCAAATACCTCTATATCCGCGACATGGATACAGGCGAGTTCTGGTCGCCGACGTTTCAGCCATGTCATACGCCCTTTTTCGGCTACATCGATCACGGGCACGGCAGCACGATCTTTCGCAGCACCTACAACGAAATCACCGCCGAACTGATCATCTTTGTGCCGATGGATGCACCGTGCGAAGTGTGGAATCTGCACCTCATCAACACGTCGGATCGTCCACGCCATCTGCAAATCTTCACCTACTTCGAGTGGCTGCTCGGCGCTGCCCCGGACTGGCATCGGGAATTCCACCGCACGTTCATCAAAACCGAATACAATGCCGATCACGGCGCGCTGCTGGCGACCAAAGTCATGTGGGATTTACCCGACGGGCGTAAATCGCACTGGAATCGCGATTGGGAGTATGTCGCCTTTCACAGTGTCTCGGTCGCGCCGAAGGGGTTCGACGCGGATAAAGGCGATTTCATCGGGCGGCATGGCAGCATCGCCAGCCCGAAAGCCGTGCGCGAAGGCAAATCGACCGGGAACGCCGGGCAGCACGGCGACGCGATTGGCAGTCTGCAAGTCGAAGTTACGCTGGAAGAAAACGCCAGCCAGATCGTCGCCTTCACGCTTGGCTGCGCCGACGACCGCGAGTCCGCCTTCAAGACAGCAGCGCGCTTCAAGGATTCAGCGAACGTCAATGCCGCCCTCGTGGACACCCTGAACTACTGGCGGACGCTCCTCGCGCGCATTGACGTCGAAACGCCGGACGAGGCAGTCAACGTGATGGGCGGCGGTTGGCTCGCCTACCAAGCCATCGCCGGTCGGCTGTACGGGCGCACGGCGTACTACCAGACCGGCGGCGCATTCGGCTTCCGCGATCAACTGCAAGACAGCTTGACATGGCTGCTGCTCGGCATGCCCGAAAAGACGCTCGACCAGATTAAGCTGCACGCCGCTCACCAGTATCAAGACGGAGTCGTGCTGCACTGGTGGCAGCCCATCGCCGAAACCGGACATCGATCTGAATACAGCGACGATCTGCTCTGGCTGCCGTTCGTGTTGATCCGCTACCTGTGGGAAACGGGCGATTTTGCCGCGCTCGACCTCGACGTGCCGTTCTACGATGGGGGCTCGGCGACGCTGCGCGAACACTGCATGCGCGCCTTCCGCGTAGCGCTCAGCCGCATGAGCGCACGCGGGCTGCCGCTGATCCTCAAAGCCGACTGGAACGACGGCATGAACGCGGTCGGCGTGGAGGGACGCGGCGAATCGGTGTGGATGGCGCATTTCCTACACGGTCTGCTGCGTGACTGGGCGGATTTACCCTCGACTGATCTCGATACGGCGGTGCATTTCCGCCTCAAAGCCGAACATCTCAGCGTAGCGGTCAACATGCACGCATGGGATGGCGCGTGGTACTGGCGCGCCTCGACCGATTCGGGCAAGCTGCTCGGCTCGCACACGAGTGAACAGGCGCAAATCTTCCTCAACGCGAATACGTGGGCGGTGCTCAGCGGCACGGCAAACGAAGACCGTGCCCGCCAAGCGATGCAGTCCATCCGCGAACGCTTGTATACCGATTACGGTGCGCTGCTGTTCGCGCCCGCCTATTCGACCCCTGACCCCGAAATCGGCTACCTGTCGCGCTATGCTCCCGGCATCCGCGAGAACGGCGGCGTATACAGCCATGCATCGTGCTGGGCGGTGCTGGCAGAGCGTAAGCTCAACGGAGTGAATTCGGCGTACCCACTGTGGCGGAGCTTCTGCCCGCCCGCCCGTGCCGCTGCCGACGCGGATCGCTGGTCAGGCGAACCGTATGTTATGCCGGGCAACATCGCCGGACCCGAATCCACGACTCCCGGTCAAGCAGGTTGGACATGGTACACAGGATCATCGGGCTGGATGCTGCGGGCGCTGATCGAAGGGGTGCTCGGCGTCGAGGGGCAGTTACAAGGTCTGCGCGTGAACGCCGCGCTGCCGGATGACTGGAACGAGTACACGCTTACGCGCATCTATCGCGGCGCGACCTACACGATCCACATCAAGCGCGGTGAGGCTGCCAGCACCACAGTCGATGGGCAGACGTGGACGGGGACGCATTTGCCCATCGCTCCATTCGGCGCTCAAGTCAAAGTTGAAATCAGCGTGAACTAGGCGAAGGGGCGCAGATCGCTGCGCCCCCGCCCGAAATCATTCACACGACTCTAGCAGCGCGATAAACTCATCGAATCCTGCGCGATCCGCTTCGGGAATCATCCCCGACACTTCGCTGATCGCGTCAAGATATTCGGCGCGGCTCATCCCGGCTTCTGCCAGCGCCTGATCGAAGATCGCGCAGAACACCGCCGGATCAATGCCGGCAAACATTCCGGGGTCGAACATTCCGCCGAGCGCACCCAAATCGCCCATATCGCCGAGCATCGCTTGTGCCTCGTCAATCGCGTCCTGATCGGCAGCGACGGCGACTTCGATTGCGCGCGGCAGCACCGTCACCGGCAGCGTGACGAGCGCGCTATCGTCATACGGTTCGACCTCGCCGGGCGGACCGGCGGCGCTCAAGTCTTCATCCAGCGGCACGGCGACCATTGCGCCTTCCGGCACGACGACCGTTTCGCCGTCCGCCGTGACCTGTGCCTGCCCCTCGACCACGCTGATCACCATGTCTGCGTCAGCTTCCGCCTGAATGAACGCCGTCGAGCCTAGCTGCACGTCCACATCATTCATGGTCAAGCTGATCGTGCCTGCCCCTTCCGGCGTCTGGATCAGGATGCCGTCGGGCGGCGCTTCCTCGCAGCTCAACCCGCTGAAGCCCGTGCGGAAGTAGAACGCCTGCATCGGCGTCATGTCGTCGGCGTCGGTATCGACCGCGTTCTGAATTTCGACATCCCCGAAGAGCAGGAAGGTCACGTTTTGACCGGGCAGCGCATCGGGCAGATTCGCCTGAAGCTGCATCAGCGCGACACCCCATTCGTCGGCATCCGCATCGAGCGGATCGAGTGTCAGCGTATCCACATCGGCCACATTAACCAGATCGCCCTGCTGCTCAAACGTAAAATCCGTCGCATCGGCGCGCGGCACTGCTTCGATGGAAATGTTGCCGTAACACGCCTCGTTGCGCCCGGTCTCCGCGCAGGCGCTTTGCACTGTCGCCAGCGCCTGCCGGACAACATCTGCGCACGTCTCCGCCTGTGCTGCGACAGTCACACAGCCCAAGGCGACTCCCACCAATACCACGCTTCGAAACCATCTCATGACCTACAGCCTTCCACTCTGCTTGAGTTACACAAAACGCAGACTGATTCGGGTCTCGAACCGTCCGCGTGAGCAGCGCAAATAACTGAGAGCCGGGGCTTCGCTTACGGGCACGCCTCCAGCACAGCGATGAAGGCGTCGATCTGTGCGCGTTCTTCGGGGGAGGCGATCATGACCGCCGCGCGGATCAACGCGATGTACTCGGCGCGAGTGACGCCGGAACTTGCCAAGATGTTTGCCATTGCCGGGCAGAACTCCGCCGGTTCGCCGATGATGAATTTGCCGTTGAACGGACCTAAGCCCGTGCCTTCATCCTCGAAGGCATTCGCTTGTGCGGCATCGATTTCGTCTTCCGTCGCCGCCGGGGCGACTTCGACCACGCGCGGCAGCACGCTGACCGGCAGATTTGCCAGCGTTGCAGGATCGTAGGGTTCAACCTCACCGGGCGCGCCTGCTGCGCCCAGATCTTCGTCCAGCGGCACAGCAACCTGCGCGCCCGCCGGGATCACGACCGTTACGCCGTTCACGGTAATGACTGCTTGCCCTTCGATCACGCGGATCGTCATGCTGCCGCCCGCTTCCGCCTGCACGTATGCCGTCGATCCCAAGCGGATATCGACTTCATTCACGTTCAGGTTGATCGTGCCCACGCCTTCCGGTGTCTGGATCAACATGCCATCGGCGGGCGCTTGCGCGCAGGTCAGCCCGGTGACGCCAGAGCGGAAATAGAACGCCTGCATCGGCGTGAGTTCCGGGCTGTCGGCATTCACGACTTCGATATCGCCAAAGAGCAAAAAGGTGACATTTTGACCGGGGAGCGCATCCGGCAAATTCGCCTGAAGCTGCATCAGCACCACGCCCCATTCCTGTGCTTCGACATCAAGTCCTTCTAACGTCATCGAATCGATGTCCGCCACATTGACCCGGTCACCACGATCAGCAAACGTAAAATCGAGCACATCCACACGCGGGAACGCCTCAAGCGAGAAGTTGCCATAGCAAGCTTGGTTACGCGAGGTGCTGGCGCATGCATCCTGCACGCTTAACAGCGCTTGCCCGACCAAGTCGCCGCAGGTCGAGGTCTGCGCTGCGGCGCTCGAAAAACACAGCCCGATGAGCAGCAGAACGCCCCTACGAAACCAATTCATGCCAGTCGTACTCCTGTTTGCAAAGGTGAATGATGGGCGACAGGAATCCGGTTTCGAAATCCTGTCGCCCATATGCTATGAACCGTAGCTGACGTTGATCGTGATCGGGAAGTCGCGGTAGCTGCCGTCGAGCAGGAAGACGCGCAGGGTATAAGTCTGCGTCTGGTAAGGGCACACCTGCTGAGAAGAGTGACCGACTACGCCCATCCCTTCGAAATACACTTCGCGGATATTATCGACATCCCAGCGAATGTAGGTACACTGCCCGGAGATAATCGACGTGCTGTCCGCGCGCAGGTTCGGACCGATCATGGCGAGGCTGGTTGCCGACGGAATCGGCGTGTTCGTCACCGGGGGGCGGGTCGGCGTGTTGGTCGCCAAGCGGAACGGCACATTTAACACCTGCCCCGCAACGATGCGGCGCGGATCGGTGATGCAGTTGCCCGCCGCCAAGTCGTTGAGCGACACGCCAGCACGTCCGGCAATACCCGAAAGCGTATCCCCTGCCGCGATGGTATAGCGCGCTGTCCAGTCGGCGCGCGGCGTGCATGCACCGACGACAGTCGGCGTGGGCGTAAACGCGGACATCGCGGTTGCGCCGGGGGTAATATCCAGCGCAGGCACGACATTGATGGTGCGTTCCAACATGCTGACCGGTGCGGTATCGACGGCGATGGTATACGGGCGAAGCTGCGACGGCGGACCGGTGACGTCCAGCCCATCATCGCCACCGCCCAAGCGCACGCCGATTTCGCTGCCCGCCGGGACGATGCGCGTCTCGCCAAATGCTTCGACAACGCCCGTACCTTCGATCATCGCCATCTTCATGCTGCCAAAGGGTTCGGCGACGAACAACGCGGTCGAAGCGAGCGTGACGTCCGCCCCGTTGATATTCATCGTCACCTGCTGCCCGGTGGGTGACTGGATCAGCAGACCGGACGGCGCAGTTTCGCAGGTCGTCCCGGTAATGTTTGTCTGTACGCGGACGGCGGTCAGCGTGGGCGAAAGGGTATCCATCGTCGTGTCGCCAAAGAGCAGGAAGGTCACGTTTTCGCCGGGAAGCGTGTCCGGCAAGTTGACCTGCGCTTTGATCACCGCGACACCCCACGAGCCGGTCGCCGCGTCATACGGCGTGGTGCTGATCCGGCGCAGCGTACTGAGATCGACGACATCGCCGCTGCGGTTGAAGGTGAGACCCGTATCGGCATTAAATTCGACGTTGATGATAGTGTTGCCGTAGCAGGCTTGATTCCGCCCGATGCCATCGCACGCTAACCCGACCGTCGTCGCCGCCAGCACCACCATATCATCACAGGTGAGCTGCTCATCGGGAGCAGTTTGCGGCGCTCCCGCCGCCGGGACGGTCGGCGCAATAACCAGCAGAAGCGCACAAACAAGGCTGAACAGCACGAAGTGAAGCAGTCGATTCCAGCGCATGGATCCTCCTTTTGGGTGACACTTGATTGATCTAACTATAGTCGGATCAGCGCCGCGCGGCAACCGTTCTAACCGAGGGTATTAAATTTTGTCGAAACTCCTCGTTACGCCCAAAAATTTACAGTTTTTATCTGCTATACTTTCTATACTACTGCCCACAGTTTAACCCTCAAAGGAGTCTCCATGCATCGGGCGTTCCGAACTCCGTTTTTGCGATTATCGCTTTTCTTTGTCATCATCGGGGCGCTGGGAATTGTCCAGTTTGCCGCCTATCAACCTGTTCAAGCCGACTCCACATATTTCCAGTTGTGCAGCGGCAGCACACCCAACACATTCTCACAAGCTTGGACGGACATCGGGCTGATCATCGCCAATGACAGTTGGTCGGGCGTAGGCAGCATCGAAGGCTATCGCGGCGACAACATCACCGCCAGCACTGGCGTTGACCCGCAAACACTGCTCGGCGGAGACGATGGCGCGCCCGTGCTCGATGTCAACGCCAATCAAACTGATCCCCGGGCATTTACTACCGGCGGCGCAACCGAATTCCACCTGACCGATCCGACGGTCGCGCTGGCAGGTTCTGGCACTGCCGATGCACCCTATCTCCGTCTGTATCTGAATTCGACCGGCGTGACCGGTCTCACCGTCGCCTACCGGGTGCGCGACCTTGAAGGTCCCGGCGCGACCGGCACGAGCGACAACGCTATCCAACAGGCGGCACTGCATTGGCGCAGCGGTACATCCGGCAATTTCACCAATGTCGCAGCAGCCTATATTGCCGACGCAACGACCGGCCCCGATTTAAATGCATCGGACACCAATGTGAGCGTGTCTCTGCCCGCTGGCGCGCTTGGACAGGCGCAGCTTCAACTGCGCATCATGACCACCAACGCGGGCGGCAACGACGAATGGATCGGCATCGACGACATCGTGATCACGCCGACGTGCGCCGCTCCCGCCGACGAAGCACCGACCGCAACTGTTGACCTTGCCGAAGGCGCGACGAACGTCCCGCTCATCTCCACTTTCACGTACACGTTCAGCGAAGCGGTGACCATCGACTGGCTGAGCTCTGCGGTCAGCCT